>CALCDN010000042.1 GCA_937900755.1 uncultured Acetobacter sp.
GCTCCCCCCTTCCTGGTCGGGGGAAGCTCCCCTGCCCCCACAGGCGGATGGACCGGATAACGGCAAGGTGGAATGGGCCGTCGCCTTTTTGGAAAGTGGTGCGGCGTCCCTGATCTCCTACTGCAACACCATCCCGACTCCGCAGGGTGGTACGCACGAGACCGGGTTCCGCAACGCCCTGCTCAAGGGCCTGCGCGCATGGGGTGACCAGCGCTCCATAAAAAAAGCGGCCAGTATTACGGCTGAGGACATTCTGGGCATGATTGCCGCACGCCTGTCCGCCTTTATCCGCGACCCGCAGTCCCCGGGCCAGACAAAGGAAACGCTGACCCCGGCAGAAGCCAGCAAACTGCCCGAAACCGCCTGGCGGGACCGGTTTGACCATTATCTGGCCCAGAACCCGCCGCAGGCGGACGCCCTGCTCAGCTTTGCCATTGACCGGGCGGAGGAACGCCTGCGCCGCCGCGAACTCAAGGACACACCACGCAAGAGTGCGACCCGCCGCCTGCGCCTGCCGGGCAAACTGACCGACTGCACCAAGGAACATGCTCCCGACACCGAAATTTTTCTGGTGGAGGGGGACTCGGCAGGCGGTTCCGCCAAGCAGGCCCGCAACCGCGAAACACAGGCCGTGCTGCCCCTGCGCGGCAAAATTCTGAACGTGGCCAGCGCCACAACGGAAAAACTGCGCGCCAACCAGGAACTGCGAGACCTGATTGAAGCGCTGGGGTGCGGGTCGGGTGAGCGATTCGAACTGGCCAAGCTACGCTATGGCCGCGTTATTATCATGACGGATGCAGACGTGGACGGCGCGCATATTGCCTCCCTCCTCATGACGTTCTTCTACCGCGAACTTCCCGACCTTATTCGCAACGGCCACCTGTATCTGGCGCAGCCCCCCCTGTACCGCCTGACACAGGGTGCCCACAGCGTGTACGCCATGGATGATGCGGACCGGGAACGCAAAATGGCGGTCCTGACCAAAAAACGCGGCAAGATTGATGTCTCCCGCTTCAAGGGGCTGGGGGAAATGCCTCCGGCTGACCTGAAGGAAACCACAATGGACCCGCGCACCCGTACCCTGCTGCGCGTTATTGCCCCCCCCGAAGACAGGCTGATGACACGCGAGCGGGTGGAAAGCCTGATGGGCCGCAAACCCGAGCTCCGCTTTGCCTTTATTCAGGAACATGCCCGCTCGGTTGATGAACTGCTGGATATCTGACCCCACGGTCCCAGCCGCACCGGCTCCGCCACAGAACGCACCCCGCCACGACGTGAGCGGCGCATGAGCGTGCCCGTTTTTCGGTGCGGCAGAGGCTGGCAGCACTGGTGCAGGTTGTGGGGGGCATGCTCTGCCTGCAATTTGGTTCATCCTACGCCAAAATGCTGTTCCCCACTTTTGGCGCGGCTGGCATGGTGGGGCTACGCACCTTTTTTGCCGCCCTCATGCTCATGCTGTTCTTCCGCTCCTGGCACAGTCTTTCGCGCAGGATGGTGCTGCTGGTTCTGCCCTATGGGCTGTCTCTGGCGGCGATGAACTACTTTTTCTACCTTTCGCTCGGTCGCCTGCCATTGGGCACAACCGTGGCGCTGGAATTTACCGGCCCACTTGTTCTGTCCTTCATCCACACACGGCGCTGGAGCGACATGGTGTGGACAAGCCTGACCGTGGCGGGGCTTGGGCTGCTGCTCCGCCCCGAATCCGCCCTGCGCCCGGACCCGATCGGCATTGTTTTTGCCCTGCTCGCAGCAGTTTGCTGGGCACTGTACATTGTTTTTGCCCGTAACATCGCGGGTAAGCTGCCATCGGGCCAGGCGTGCTCTCTTGGCATGCTGTGCGGTGGCGCTGCTGTTTTTGCACCCTGCACCATTCCTGCGCTTTGGACGGGCCTGCACGCTCCCCTGCTGCTGGGGTTGAGCGTTGTTGTGGCGCTATGCTCGTCCGCCCTGCCCTACACGCTGGAAATGCAGGCCATGCAAAAGCTCTCGGCCCGCGAGTTTGGGGTGCTGTGCAGCATGGAACCTGTATCCGCGGCACTGGCTGGCGCCATATTGCTGCACGAGGTTCCGTCCCTGCCACGTCTGTGCGGTATTTTATGTATTGTGCTGGCGTCTGTAGGGACCGTGCTCATGCCCCAACGCGGCAAAAGCACGGCGCCAGATGGACCGGCCCTTCCAGAATAGCCGGTCCCTTGGCCAACTTACCTGCTGGCCAGGTGCAGAACATGGTCCTGTACGGAAGACGCGGCCACATTGACCACGCTGCCATGAACAGCCTGCATGATCATGGGATCAAAAATCCGGGTGAACGTACCGGGGTGGACCCCCATCCAGAGCGTGACCACCGCCAGCGGCGCGAGCACGGCAATTTCTCCCACCGTCAGGTCACGCAACAGGCCGACCGTGCCGCGCACACTGCCAAACAGCACCCGGCGGTAAAGCGAGAGCATGTACACCGCACCCATGATCATGGTGCCACCGGCCAGCAGCGCCACCCAGATGGACACATGGACAGCCCCCATAAGCACCAGCAGTTCGCCCACAAAAGCGCCCGTGCCGGGCAGGCCGACATTGGCCATGGTGAACAGCATGGCCAGCAGCGCCAGCACCGGCATCTGCCGGGCGACACCGCCAAGGGCGTCGATATCACGCGTTTCCGCCCGCCAGGCCACAGCCGCCACGCAGAAGAACAGGGCGGCAATCACCACACCATGGGAGAGCATCTGAAAAATGGCGCCGTCAATCCCTTCCGCCGTCAGCGTAAACAGGCCAACCGCGATCATGCCCATATGGGAAAAAGAGGAATAGGCGATAAGCCGCTTCATGTCCGTCTGGGCGAACGCCACAAAGGCCGCGTACAGAATGGCCACAACCCCAAGCGCGAGCACATAGGGGGCAAACTGGCGCACCGCATCAGGGAACATCAGCACGCCAAAGCGTAGAAGCCCATATGCCCCGGTCTTGGACAGCACGCCCGAAAGCATGGCTGAGGCCGGTGTGGGGGCTTCCGTATAGGCATCGGGCAACCATGCGTGGAGCGGAAAAAGCGGGAGCTTGACACCAAAGGCCAGCAAAAAGGCCAGGAGCAGCCAACCCTGCAACGAATGGGAAAAACCGGCATGCATAAGAGCCGGAATATCGGTTGTGCCCGCATGCAGCCACATGGTGATCAGCCCGACCAGCATGAACAGCGAACCACCGAAAGTGAACAGGAAGAACTGAAGCGATGCCCAGACCCGCTTGACGCCACCCCATATGCCAATCATCAGGCAGCCCGGAATAAGCGTTGCTTCGTAAAAGACATAGAACAGAACCAGGTCCTGTGCGGAAAACAGGCCAAACAGGGCCGTTTCCAGCAACAACATGGTGGCTACGAAGTCGCGCCCCTGCGTTTGCACACTGCGCCAGCCAGCCCCCAACGCCAGTGGCGTCAGAAAGGCCGTGAGCATAATGAAGACAAGGCTGATCCCATCCACTCCGGTATGGTACGAAATACCATAATCGCTCAGCCAGTTCAGCCGGGTTTCAAATTGCAGGCCGGGCTGGTCGGGGTCAAACCCGACCCACATCAACACGCTCAGCCCAAAGGTGACAAGCGTAGTCCACAGCCCTAGCCAGCGGGCCGTGCGATCCCGCTCCGGTCCCTGACCGGGGCAAAGGAAGGCCGCAACCGCGCCTGCGAGAGGAAGATAGGTTACCAGCGAAAGCAGGATTGGCTGCACGGCTTCACACCATCCGGGTTTAATGACACTTTTTTAAGACTGCGCCTTTTTGCCGCATGAGGCCAGCTTATGGCTGTTCACGTTCCGCCGATCACACCTTTTGCGGCATGCAACGCCTAACGGCGGCCAAACAATTTTTCGAGATCATTGCGGCTGAGCTTGAGCCATGTTGGCCGCCCGTGTGAGCACGTACCCGCGCGGGGCGTGGCCTCCATCTGGCGTAGCAGGGCGTTCATTTCCTCCGGCGCAAGCCGCCTGCCCGCGCGAATACTGCCGTGGCAGGCCATGCGCGCGATAACCGCATCCAGCCTGCCATCAAGGGATGCCATTTCGTCAGGTGTGCCATTGTCATCTGCTTCCAGCTCATCGGCCAGATCCCGCAGGAGGCTTGTGGCGTCACTTCGGCCAAGCATGGCTGGCAGGGCGCGAACCAGAATGGACCCCCCACCGAATTCCTCTATTTCCACCCCGAGTCTTTCCAGCATGGCCTGGCGGGCCAGCAGCAGGTCCTGCTGCACACGGGGCAACGCCACCACATCGGGCACCAGCAGGCGCTGGGCCTGTACGCGCCCGCTCAGATACTGCTCCCGCAGCCGCTCATGTGTCAGCCGTTCGTGGGCGGCGTGCTGGTCCACCAGAACCAGGGACCCATCCGCCGCCACAGCCAGGATATACGTATCCAGCACCTGCGCCACCGCAGCACCCAGCGGATGGTCCAACCGCACCCCGCCAGCGTCCCCCGCCAGTGGGAAAGGGCCGCCCGCACCGGCTGGCCGAGCATCCTGCGGCACATTGGCTCCACCGGGCATAAAAGACGTGGAAGGCGGAACGGGCAGTGTCCGCGCGGAAGGGGCATCGCCAAACATCAGGCGGGGTTCAGCCATGCCAGAAATCTGCGGACCAGTCGGGTAGGCCGGGGCTGGCTGCGGAGCCACCTGCCCCTGCTCGGGCGGATACCAGATACGGGTCGCACGCGGGGCGGAGGACAGAACCGGGCGCACACCCGCAACACCGGCTCCGTGTTCCAGTGCCCGCTGGAGTGTGCCAATAACCAGCGAACGCACGGCGGCCTCGTCCGCAAAGCGCAACTCGGTTTTGGCGGGATGGACGTTTACATCCACCTGTTCGGGCGGCACCGTGAGCATGAGGGCGACCACAGGATGGCGGCCCGGCTCTATAACCCGGCGGTAGGCCACACGCACGGCGGTTTTAAGCACCGGGTCCACCACCGGGCGGCCATTGACCAGCATGAACTGCCCATTGGCCGTGGACCGATGGACCGATGGCGGGCAGATAAAGCCGCTCAGCGTCATGCCGTCCCGCGCGCCATCTATGTTCAAAAATCCATCGGCCTCGCTTGCGTCCAGCAAGGCGGCGGCGCGGGCGGCCATATCCTGCGCAGGCAGGTCCAGCACCTCGCGCCCGTCAAGCACGAAGCGAAAGGCGGTGTGGGGCACGGCCAGCGCCAGACGGCGCACCACACTTTCCACGTGGCGGCCTTCCACACGGGCACTTTTTAAAAACTTGCGGCGAGCAGGCGTGGCAAAAAACAGGTCTTCGACCACAACACTGGTGCCATATGTCCCGGCAACCGGCTCGGGCGGGTAGGTCTTGCCCCCTTCAACCCGGATACGCCATGCGCCACTTTCCCCCTTTGGGCGGGAGGTTATGCTCAACCGTGCCGCAGCCCCGATGGAAGGCAGCGCCTCCCCCCGAAAACCGAGGGTGTTGATGTGGACCAGCGTCTCGTCCCCCAGTTTGGAGGTGCAGTGCCGCTCAACCGCCAGCGCCAGGTCATCGGGGGACATGCCAACGCCATCATCGGTCACGATCATGCGCTCCACCCCGCCCCCATCGAGCGAGATGTCCAACCGGCGGGCCCCGGCGTCTATGGCGTTTTCTATCAGTTCCTTTACGGCGGCGGCGGGGCGCTCAATCACCTCGCCCGCGGCAATGCGGTTGACAATGACTTCGGGCAAGCGCCGCACATGCGGGTGGAATGGCACATCACCCGGCATGGCTGGACCCGGCATGGCTGGCCGATCAGGCTGGTCTGACATGGTCAGACCCCTGCCTTACTTCTTTTTGGGGTGTTGGGTCGGGGTAACGCCCTTGGTGGGCGATGCGCCAAGGGCCGCGTTGGTCTTGAGACGGCGGTTTTCCTCATCCGCATTCACAACACCTCCGGCCTTGCCCCCTTTCCAGAACATCAACTGCTCCACAAAGCCCGAACCGGCGGCGCCGAGTTCACCCTGGTCGGGTTCATCGGCGGCGGCGGTGGCCTCATTGACCAGAATGGTCTGGCCTTCACTTGTGTCCCCGTTCATGCCGCGCAGGGCCACATCGGGGGAGAGGGTTTCGAGTGCTTGCAGGCGTTCGCTCTCGTCCTGCCTGCGTTCATCCCCCTTGCTGGGTTTAACCAGTTCTTCCGAAGGGGGCATGGACAACGGTGCGCGGGTTGTCACCGTATATTCATCTGGCATGCTCCGTTCCAGGCCGAAGGCCTCGGCGGCCTCGTGCCCGGAGCAGCCGCTCAGCATCATGCAGCCGCCTACCAGCAGCACCGGAGAAATCAGGGTCGAAACACGGCGCACTATCATCTGCCTTCCACTCATCCTGAAAACCGCGCGCTCTGGCGCGGGCTGCCTATGCCTAAGATGTCTGCTGTCCATCAGACAGAAAGTTCTGCAACAGCAAAACGCACACCGCGCACACTATAGCGGAGTCCGCGACATTGAACACATACCAAGACCATCCGAATGCATGTGCGTGCAAAAAATCCACCACAGCCCCGTAGCGCACACGGTCAATAACATTGCCTATGGCGCCCCCGGTCACCGCACCCACGCAGGCCGCCGTCAACTTGCTGGGGGTTCTGGCCATCCACACAAGCAAACAACAAGCTACTACCATTGCGACCGCGGAAAACACAATCCGCCCAGCGCCACCAAGTCCGCCAAACATGCCAAATGTCACAGCATGGTTCCAGACCATGGTGAAGTTGAGGAACGGCAGCACAGCCACGGAACCGCGCGCGGGCAGGTCCAGCCCGTACAAAATCCAGAACTTGCTCAACTGATCCGACGAGAGAACCAGCATCAGCACCAGCAGGCCAACACCTGCGGGCCTGAGCATGAACGGCCTTCTCACGCGCCCCCCTGCACGGATGCGCTGACAAAACCGCTCCGGGCCACCACATCCGCACAACGCGGGCATACGCCGGGATATGCCGGATTCGACCCGGTTTCGGGCAGGACCTTCCAGCAGCGGGCGCATTTTTCACCCTCCGCCACCCGGACTACGGGTGCGCCATGCAGGTTGCCCCCTTCATCCCCGTCCACGTAGATGGAAGAGGATGTGGGGTCGATCACCACCTCCACATGCGAGACAATGGCCAGTTCACTCCAGTTCACACCCGCGAAAAGACCCGCTTCTTCTTCCGAGAAGGTCAGTTCAACCTGTGCCTGCAAGGAAGACCCGATGGTACCCGCGCGGCGCGCACCCTCGATCTCGGTAGTGATAATGCGGCGGACGGAGCGAATACGCGCCCAGCGCTCTTCCAGAGCGGTATCGGTCCATTCCGCTGGCAGGTCGGGGAAGGCCTGCGCATGCACGCTACCCTGCTCGCCAAAGCGCGCCGCCCAGGCCTCCTCGGCCGTAAACACCAGCACGGGGGCCAGCCACGTGCTCAGGCAGCGGTGCAGCACGTCCAGCACCGTGCGCACGGCGCGGCGGGTGGGGCTGGAGGGCGCATCGCAATACAGCGCATCCTTGCGGATGTCGAAGTAAAAGGCGGACAGGTCCGTTGTGCAGAAGCCATGCAGGGCCGGGTAAACCCCCACCCACTCATGCGTTTCCACCGCGCGGGCCACCAGACCACCCAGCTCGCTCAGGCGGTGCAGAACCCAGCGTTCCAGCTCGGGCAGTTCGGCGTAAGGCACCACTTCGGCACTGGTAAAGCCGTCCAGGCCACCCAGCAGCCAGCGTAGCGTGTTGCGCAGGCGGCGGTACAGCTCGCCCTGCTGCTTGAGAATTTCCTTGCCGATGCGCAGGTCGTCATTGGTATCGGAATTCATGACCCACAGGCGCAGCACATCCGCACCCATGCTGTCGTTTACGTCCTGCGGGGCAATGACGTTGCCCAGGGACTTGGACATCTTGCGCCCCTGCTCGTCCAGTACAAAGCCGTTGGTCACCAGCGCCTTGTAGGGGGAGACGCCCCGCGTGCCCACGCTTTCGAGCAGGGAGGACTGGAACCAGCCACGATGCTGGTCCGAGCCTTCCAGATACAGGTCAGCAGGAAAGCTCAGGCCCGGACGACCCAGCACAAACGCATGGGTGGACCCACTTTCAAACCAGACATCCACAATGTCGAACACCTGTTCGTAGTCATCAGGGTTGCGGCCCTCGCCCAGAAAACGCGCGGGTGCGGAGGTGTACCACGCATCCGCCCCTTCGGAGCGGAAGGCATCCACCACGCGCTGCATCACGGCGGGGTCGCGCAGCACTTCGCCGGTGCGTTTTTCCACGAACACGGCAATGGGCACGCCCCATGCACGCTGGCGGCTGATGCACCAGTCCGGGCGGGTGCGGATCATGGAGGTCAGGCGGTTACGGGCCTGCGCTGGCACAAAGGTGACGTTTTCCAGCGCCTTGAGCGCGTTCTCCCGCAGCGCGTTCTCCCCGTCCATGCGGATGAACCACTGCGGGGTCGCACGGTAGATGATGGGCGCGCGCGAACGCCATGAATGGGGGTAGGAATGAACAATCTGTCCCCGGCCGACCAGACCGGCCGGAGCGGTACCCGCCGCGTTGGCCCGCTCCATCACGCTGGCCAACGTGGAGCAGACCACATCGGCCGCCTTGAACACATGCACCCCGGCAAAACCGGGTACCCACGGTGCGTAGGTACCATCATCAAGCACGGTTTCGGGCACATCCACGCCATTGGCGCGGCAGAGCATGAAATCGTCCTCGCCATGTGCTGGAGCCTGATGCACAAGGCCGGTCCCCGCATCCGTGGTGACAAACTCACCCGCCAGCATGGGGACGTCAAAATCATACCCCGCCCCCCGCAGCGGATGGGCGCAAACGGCCCCCGCCAGCGCACTGCCGGGCAGGGTGTAAAGGATGTGGTGCGCGCTTACGTGGGCCTCGGAGCAGAAGGACTCGACCAGGGCCTCGGCCACAAGCACGCGGGCACCGGGTTCGAGCATGGCCCCCTCGCCCGTTTCATCCACCCGCAGGACCACATAGGTGATCTCCGGCCCGTAGGCCAGCGCGCGGTTGCCTGGAATGGTCCACGGCGTTGTGGTCCAGATCACCACGGACACATCCGCCAGAGCATGGGCAGGCGTTGGGTCCTTGACCACGGGAAAGGCGACCAGAATGGTGGTGGAGGTGTGGTCGTGATATTCGATTTCCGCTTCGGCCAGAGCGGTTTTTTCAACCGGGCTCCACATGACCGGGCGCAGGCCACGGTACAGCTTGCCATTAAGCAGGAAGCGCCCGATTTCTTCCACAATGGCCGCCTCGGACGAAAAATCCATGGTGGCGTAGCGGTTGCGCCATTCCGCCTGCACACCCAGACGCTGGAATTCCTCCATCTGGATGTTCAGCCAGTTGCTGGCGTAGTTGCGACATTCCGCACGGAATTCCAGCACGGGCACGGAATCCTTGTCCCGCTTGGCCTTGCGGTATTCCTCCTCCACCTTCCATTCAATCGGCAGGCCGTGGCAGTCCCAGCCCGGCACGTAACGCACCGCGTACCCCGCCATGCGGTGGGCACGGTTGATAACGTCCTTGTTGATCTTGTTCAGCGCATGCCCAATGTGCAGGTGCCCGTTGGCGTAGGGCGGGCCATCATGAAGGGTAAAAACCGGGCGGCCTTGCGCCTGCTGCTTCAACGTCTCATCCAGCCCGCTTTCGCGCCATTTTTCAAGCCATTTGGGCTCCTGCTGGGGCAGGTTGCCACGCATGGGAAAAGAGGTTCGTGGCAGAAACACCGTATCGCGATACTGGTCGGCCAGGGATGTCTTGTCGGGTTCGCTGCTCGATGAGGTCATGGGAGGCTAAGGTCACTTCGGTTCGGGTTCATGGCATGGCGGGTTTTTTGCCCCCGCGCCACCTTGGTCGTTAACTGTCTTATCAAAAAGGAAACGCTCAGGGTCAAGCGCCAAACCGGGCCTGCCGGTGTCTGCCCGCCTAGTTCGCAAGCGGCTCCGTGGCCAGCACCTGCCGGGCCTGTGCGGCATCGAGCGTGATCTGCTCCTTGAGCGCGTCCAGCCCCGCAAAGCGCTTTTCCTCGCGCAGCAGGGCGTGCAGGCAGACCGAGAGCTCCTGCCCGTACAGGTCGCCCTCAAAATCAAACAGATGCGCCTCCAGCCGGCTTTCCTGCCCGTCATTTATGGTGGGGCGGCGGCCTATATTGGCAACGCCTTCATGTATCTGGCCGGAGGGCAGGCGAATGGTCACCGCGTACACACCCCGCGCGGGCTCAAGGTGGCGGCCCAGTGGAATATTGGCGGTGGGAAAGCCCAGCAGCCTGCCGCGCTTGTCCCCATGCTGCACAACACCGCGAATACACCACAACCGCCCAAGTTCCCCCGCGGCCTCGCGCGGGTAGCCATCTTGCAGCAGCCTGCGGATACGGGTGGAGGAAAAAGGCCCGCCCTGGTCAGCCAGTGCCTGCACGGCGGTAAAGCCCATGCCAAGCTGATACGTGCGCTCGGCCAGAAACGCCACATTACCGCCCCTGCGGTGCCCGAAGGCAAAGTCCGGCCCACACCCCACATGGTGCAGGTGGAGCGCGTTGTGCAACACGTCACCCACAAACTGTTCGGCACTCAGTTCGGAAAAGGCCTGGTCAAACCCGATCTGAAAAACATGGCGCACCCCCAGCGCACGCAACGCCTCCAGCCGCTCGGCGGAAAGCGTGAGCCGGAACGGCGGGTCCTGTGGCCGAAAGAGTTCGCGCGGGTGCGGCTCAAAGGTGACAACAGCAGGCGGCAGGTCCGGGCGGGCGGCAAAAACAGACCGGAGCAGGTGGGCATGCCCCAGATGCACACCATCAAAATTACCCAGTGCCGCGGCACAGCCGTGGGCCTGTGCGGGAATGTTCCGCCAATTGGTGTGCAGGCTGATTGTCATCGCCCCATTACGCTCCTTCGGGCAGGCCAAACAGGCGGGCTGCCTCGGGCAGGGAGGCCGCAACCCGGTGGCGTACACCCCGCACCGTGTTGTCCTCGGGGCGGGCAATCTGGCAGACCTGCAACCCGGCCTGCTCGGCGGCCTCCAGTTCGGCCACCACATCGGACAGGAACAGCACATCCGCCGGAGCCCAGCCCGCCTGCCGCACAATGGCGTCATAGCTGGCGCGCTCTCTTTTGCCGCCAACCTTCAGGTCAAAGAACGCGCTGAACAGGGAGGTTACATCCCCCTGCTCCGTATAGCCATAAATCAGCTTCTGCGCAGCTTCGGAGCCGGAGGAATACACAGCCAGCGTCAGCCCTGCCGCCTTCCATGCCTTCAGGGCTGGCACCACATCGGCGTAGAGATCCGCCACCAGTTCGCCCTGGCGGTAGCCCTGCTCCCAGCAAAGCCCTTGCAGGCTTTTGAGCGGGGCCACCTTGGCGTCCGTGTCCATCCAGCGTTCAAGCTGTTCCGCGGGGGGCACACCCGGAGCCATGCGCGCCGTTTCCGCCAGGGCCTGCGCAACCACCGGGTTGGCATGCTGCTGCGCCAGCAATGCGGGCAGATGCGCGCGCGCATAGGGAAAAAGCACCTTATGCACAAAGGCTACCGGCAGGGTGGTGCCTTCAATATCCAGCAGCACCACGCGCGGCGTGGCTGAGCCCGTATTCTGCATCATGGTCCTGATATTCTGCCTAGCTGGAAAAGGAGGGGAACTGGCGGGCAATATCCGCACCCGTGTACTGCGCCACCCAGCCGTCCTTGTGGGTAAAGATGCGCAGGGTCACCATATCGGGCTGTGGCCCCGCATCAAACCAGTGCTGATACCCTTCGGGTACGGAAATCAGGTCCCCTTGCGTACATTCCACATCATACACCCGGTCCTTGATGTGCATGAGAAAATGCCCGCCCCCATGCACAAAAAACCGGACTTCATCCTCGCTGTGCGTATGTTCGGACAGGAACTTATCGCGCAAAGCTTCCTTGTTGGGGGTCTGGGCGTTGACGCGCAGCACATCGGCCGAGCCTGCCCCGGTCTCACCCATCAGCCGGTCCAGCCATGGGCGGTAGGTTGCCAGCACCGTGGCCTCGTCCGCATCCTTGGGAGGAGGCGGCACATCGTCCCAGCGCTCAAAACGGATGCCAAACGGGGCAAGGGCTGCGGCAATTTCCGCCCCGTCCCGCGTGTGCGACAAGGCGACACCGGGGCGGCTGTCCTCAAACACGCTCAGGCTGCTCATTTCCCCAGCTTCCTTCTTTCCAGAACACAGGCCAGCAGGAACTCCAGCCCTTCCAGCCGCGCAAGGGCTGCGGCCATGTTCTTGCCCCACACATACACCCCGTGGCCACGAATAATGTAGCCTGCGGGCATGTCGGCAAAATATGGCTCCACCTCACGCGCCAGACGGGCGATATCCTGGTCGTTGGCAAAAAGTGGCACACGCACACGGGCTTCATGCGTGGTCTGCCCCGCGAACACCTTCTGGACTTCGTAATCTTCCAAAACAAGGGCCGCGGAAGGCTCGATCATGGACAAAACGGTGGAGGCAACGGAGTGGCCGTGCAGTACAGCCCCCACATCGGGCAGCAGGCGATAGACCTGGCAATGCAGCAGGGTTTCCGCACTTGGCTTGTCCTGTGGCTGATGGGGCTGGCCCGCCAGATCCACGGTCATGACATCGCTCTCGCCCAGAAACCCCTTGTGGCAGCCAGAACGTGTAATGGCGATACGCCCATCGGAGAGCCTGCAACTGATGTTGCCTGCCGTTGCAGGCACCCAGCCGCGTGCATCCAGCCGCTGCCCCGCATGCACAATATCCTGCGCGCCGCGGACAAAATCCGTGGTGGCGTTATCCGTCATGGTGCTGTTGGCCTTCCTCGGCGGGGGTTAGTGCTGGACCGGCTTGTCCGCCGGTGCGGCGGCGCGCTCGGCTGTGGCGGCGGGCGGAGGGGCGATGTGGCCAGGGCCCGAACGCGGGGTGCTGTCATCCATCGGTTCGTCATCAGCCATGTGTTTTTTGAAGGATTTAATGCCCTTGGCCATATCCCCCATAATGGTGCTGATCTTGCCGCCACCACCAAACAACACCAGCACGACCACCAGAACAATAAGCCAGTGCCAGATGCTCAAGCTGCCCATTCCACTCTTCCTTAACCTTGCGGCGCGCATGTGCGGCCAGTCTGCTTGACCTGAATTTGCTGTTGTACATGAGGGCGAACACGCCGTGATGCAAGTTTTTCCTTTTCAACCCCGCTCTGGTGGCCCCTCAGCTATTCCCCGGTGCATACGGCTCTATAAACCCGTAGGTCGGGTAAACCGTCTTGCCGAACGCATGCACGGGCGACCACCACACCCTTACCCGCGTCCAGTCATTGCGGGGAGACACATCCTGCACGGGGGCATGGCGCGTGACCTCGCCCGGTTCCCAGTTGGCGTGGTCCACCAGCACCAGGCGGCTGCTCCGCACCTCCCGAACGACCGAAACATGGCCCGAAGGCAGTCTGCGCGTGGAACGGAAGACCAGCACATCCCCCTCCCTCGGGCTGGCGGCGCGCGCGTACTGCCCCTGCGCCTGCCACCACCATGTCGCGGCATCCCCTCGCAGGTTGATGGCCGAATGTTCGCGTGCATAGGGCGCGCACTGCACGGCCCCGCGCCAGCTCCCCGACCCGCCACCGGCACAGGCGCAGAGCAGGAACAGCAGGGCGAGGCTGAGCCATCCCTCCCTCACGACTCGGCCCTTAAACGGTCCATCCAGTCCTCCGCGTCCTCGGGCTGCATTTGTAGCACCTGCTGGGCCACGTCCCGCGCAAAGCCCGCGCGCGCCAGCACCCCCAGCGCCCGGTTCCACCGGGCCATGCCACTCCCCTCTTCCGCATCAGGTACCGCGGGGTCGGTGGCAAATGGGCCAAGCCTGCGCTTGCGCGCCAGCACCAGTGCCGCGCAGACCTCCTGCTCGGCGGGGGTGAGCGTGCCCACAGCGGCCTCCAGCACCGCGTCGCGCACGGTGGGGGCCACGCCCTTTGCCGCCAGATGCGCCTGCACCGCGCGGGCGGAGCGGCCCGAACGCACAAGCCTGCGCATGCGGGAGCGGGCAAACACCGCATCATCCACAGCGCCCAGCCGCACCATATCCTCCACTATGTCCACCACCACGGGGCGCAGGCGGGCCACGTGCTCGGCCACGGCATCCGCGCAGTCCCCCGCCCTCTGGGCTTTTTGCGCCCAGCGGGCAACGCGGCGCAGCAGAACCTGCTCCAGCCCCTGCCGGGTTGTGCCAAAGCGGGCCAGATGCGCCAGGGCCGCCTCCCGCAGGGCTGGGCGCTGCGGGGGCGGGCAGGTCAAGGCAGGAGGTACGGTTGTGTCCATTGGTGTGGATACTATGCCCATGTTGCCACTCCATGCCACTGCGCCCGTGCCGTTAAATTGCCACGGAGCATGGTAGACATGCAAAGTATTCAATACAGAAGTTTGACACCCACAACAGGAACGCGGCATTATAGCCCGATGCTCAACGGGCCGCCCGCTCCACCCTTTGCAAGGTAGCGGGCGTTTTTTGTTTTGTGCTGCTCCAGTATTCCCTCATTCAGGTTTGATAACCACCAAACGTAAAGACCAGATTCCATGATTCCTCCCCTGATGCCGACCTACAAGCGTGCCGACCTCGCCTTTGAGCGGGGCGAAGGCTCCTGGCTGTACGCATCGGACGGGCGACGATTCCTGGATTTTGCGGCAGGCATTGCCACCTGCTCCATTGGTCATGCGCACCCCCACCTGGTGGAAACCATAAGCCAGCAGGCGGCACGGGTCATGCATGTGTCCAACCTGTTCCGTATTCCCCAGGCGGAAAAACTGGCCGAGCGGCTGGTGGCCAATACATTTGCCGATAGCGTGTTCTTCTGCAATTCCGGGGCGGAGGCCAACGAAGGCATGGTCAAGATGGCCCGCCGCGCGCAGATGCTGGCAGGCCACCCTGAACGGACCGAAATCATCTGCATGGATGGCGCGTTCCATGGCCGCACGCTGGCCATGCTCGCAGCCACGGGCAACCCGAAATATCTGGAAGGCTTTGGCACGCCGGTTGCCGATTTCGTGCATGTGCCTTTTAACGATATCGAGGCCGTAAAGGCCGCCATAACCCCGCGCACCGCCGCCGTCATGCTCGAACCCATCCAGGGTGAAAGCGGCATCAGGCGCGCAAGCGTGGAATACCTGCGCGCCGTGCGCGCCCTGTGCGACCAGACAGGTGTTCTGCTCATACTCGACGAGGTGCAAAGTGGCGTTGGCCGTACCGGTCGCCTGTTTGCCCACCAGTGGGCGGGCATTACGCCTGATGTGATGAGCACGGCCAAGGGGCTTGGCGGCGGCTTTCCCATCGGGGCCATTCTGGCGACCGAAACTGTGGCCAGGGCCATGACTGCGGGCACGCACGGCACCACCTTTGGAGGCAACCCGCTTGCCTGCGCGGCCGCCAACGCCGTGCTGGACGTGCTGCTCGCACCAGGATTCCTGGACCAGGTCTGTGCCCGCGCGGCCTTGCTGGACACCCTGCTGGACAGCCTTGTGGCCGATGCGCCGGATGTTTTTGAACAGAGCCGGGGCCTTGGCCTGCTTATTGGCCTGCGCTGCGTGCCGGTGGTGGGGGATGTGCAGGCCGCAGCCCAGCAGGCCGGGCTTTTGTGCGTAACCGCGGGGGACAACGTGCTGCGTCTGGTGCCCCCCCTGACCGTCACGGAAGAGGACTGCCGCAAGGCGGTTGCCATGCTGGTACAGGCCGTAACAACCGTACGAAGCGCCCCTGACAACAAAAACAAGCCAGTGCTGGAGACAACCCCATGAGTGCGGCTCTTTCCACCTCGTCCATTACGCCGGTGCAGACGGGGCTTCGCCATTTTCTCGACCTCAAGGACCTGGACGGGGCAACCCTGCGCCAGATTCTGGACGTCGCCAGCAGCATGAAGCGGATGCAGCAGAACCGCCGCTTTCCGCTCCACCCCCGCCAGCCGCTGGCGGGGCGGCAGTTGGGGCTTATCCTGTCCAAACCCTCCACACGCACGCGGGTTTCGTTCGAGGTGGGCATGCGCCAGCTTGGGGGGGACGCGGTGGTGCTGAGCCCGCAGGACATGCAGATCGGGCGGGGCGAAACCCTGGCCGATACGGCGCGCGTGCTCTCCCGCTTTGTGGACGCCATTGTCCTGCGCACGGGCAATACCACCAACCTGCACGAACTCGCGCGCTGGAGCACAAGCCCGGTCATCAACGGGCTGACCCCACATTCCCACCCGGTGCAGATTCTGGCCGATATCATGACGTTCGAGGAGCATCGCGGCCCCGTGCGTGGCCGTACGTTCGCCTGGACGGGGGACGGCAACAACGTGCTGGTCTCCCTTATTGAAGGGGCGGTACGCTTTGGCTTCAGGCTCCGTGCGGCAACCCCTGCGAAAATGAAGCCCCCACAGGCGGTACTGGACTGGGCCCGGCAGGAAGGGGGCGATGTGGCGTGGATGGAAGATCCCCGCGCGGCCGTGGAACAGGCGGACTGCATTGTTACCGACACATGGGTCAGCATGTCCGACTCGCATGAGGAGGCCGCATCCCGCATGACGCGGCTTGAACCCTACCGCGTGGACGCGAATTTGATGGCCCTTGCCGCCCCCGATGCCCTGTTCATGCACTGCCTGCCCGCCCATATTGGGGAGGAAGTGACGCAGGACGTGTTTGAAGGCCCCCATTCCGTGGTGTTTGACGAGGCCGAAAACCGCCTGCACGCCCAAAAAGGTATTCTGGCATGGACAATGGGAGGGGCCAACTGGACCTCCTTTGGCAAGGAATGAACAGATGAGTGATGCGGAAAAACCTGTAACCCCCTCCTCCACGGAAGAAACGCCCACTGTTCCGGGCTGGGTTGAACCCGCGCTGGACGCCATTCTGGCGACCCTTCCCTTCGGAGCGGACAGGCTGGCCCCATTGCGCGCCTCCTACCTGGATTGCCTGGCCGGGTGCGGTCGCACGGGGGACCTGGACATGGAGCACGACGCGTGCCGCAAGGGCCTGCTCCGCGCCCTGACCGACACGCAGGGCCTGGCACCCGAAGCCGCCCGCGCCCTGGAACAGCAGCTTGAAAAACTTGAGCTGGATATTTCCGCTCAGGCCTGACACATCCCCCCTCCTTCATGCGCCATGCCACAACGCCCATGCGGGCCTGGCGTGTGGCGTGGCGCTCTCCTCCCCTTCTCCAGTATGCGGGGTGGCATGACTTTGTTTTTGGCAGGATAGAAGACTTTTATGGAAAAACCGGCTTTTCTCGACCGTGACCGCCCCGATGTGCCCGGCCTGGTGGTTCCGGGCGGTGTAACGCCCTTCTATCTGGCGGGGCGCCCGGTCCGTGGGCGGTTGATCCGCCCTGGCGTGCTGGCGGACGCCATGCTCACCCGCCATGACAACCCCACACAGGTTACCGCCCTGGCGGGCAAGGCGCTGGCCCTTGTGGCGGCCTTGGCATCCGCCCTTAAATTCCAGGGGTCCTTCTCGTTGCAGATCAAGGGGAACGGCCCTGTTTCCATGCTGGTGGCGGACTGCACGCATGATGGCGCTCTGCGCTTTTATGCCCGTACGGATGATGCGGCTCTGGACACCCTGCTGGCCCAGAACCCCACCCCCACGGACAGGGCGCTGCTTGGGGACGGCTATCTGGCCCTGACGGTTGACCAGGGGGCGGACATGGAGCGCCACCAGGGTATTGTGGAAATAGCGGGGGATGACCTGACCGCCATGGCCACGCATTACTTTGCCACCAGCGAACAGCACGCCTGCTGGATCATGCTGGCATGCACAATGACCGATGCGGGCTGGCGCTCTGGCGCGCTGGTGCTCGAACGCATTGCGGGCGAGGGCGGCACGGCGGAAGCCGACGGGGCAACGCCTGATGGCGCATCGCCCGATGACGCCGCGTGGGAAACCGCGACCGTTCTGGCGACCACGCTCACCGTGGCCGAACTGCTCGACGACACCCTGCCAGCCTCCCAGCTGCTGCACCGCCTGTTCCATCAGGAGGGGCTGCATGTCAGCCAGTCCCGCGCCCTGGCCTTTGGCTGCCGCTGCTCACGCGCACGACTAGTGGACGTGCTCCAGCGCTTCCCCGAGGATGATCTGGACCATATGTGCGTGAACAACGACACAATCGTCATGACGTGCGAGTTCTGTAACAAGGATTTCCATTTCCCGCGCAAGGACATCGCCTCCGCCATGGGCTGAGTGCCTCAAGGCCCTTACCGCCCTGTTGACGCTGCCCCCACCCCGGAGCAGATTGGCCGGAGTGTATAATGCTCCGGCACCGGGGCTTTTGTTGGATTATTCAAGTCGGCTGCAAAGAGGTTGTGCCATGATGCTGTTCCCCCGTATGCGTCTTTCCCATCTGGTCGCAGCCCTTGTCCTGCCCGCAGCACTGGCCGGATGCGCTGATGAGAAACAGCCAACCCAGTTTACCCCCCTGAACTACGAGTATCTGGGCCAGATTCACCTCAATGTGACCACGCTGGACGTTGTGGACAATTCCATAACCAACCCCGAACCGGGCGATATTGGCTACAAGTCCCCCTCCCCGCCGGACCAGGCCTTGCGGCAGATGGCAGCGGACAGGCTGACTGCCTCGGGGAATACGGCAGCAGCGACCACGGCCCATTTTGTCATTGACCGCGTGTTTATCCTGCACCAGCCCGGCGGCACGCTGGATGGGCAGATGGATATTCACCTGGACCTGCTCAACCCCGAGGGCAAGCGCGTGGCCACGGCCTCCGCGCAGGCAACCCAGACCCTGCACCCCGATCCCTCGCAGGATGTGGAGAGCCCGGCCAATCTGTACGAAATTACAAAAAACATGATGCAGACCATCAATGTTGAATTCGAGTACCAGATCCGCCATTCCCTGAGCAAATGGCTGGTGGATGCGGGGGGCACCCCCATGAACAACGCCATCCAGACCCAGTCCCTGACCGGCGCACCCGATGCCCCACCCGTGGCTGGCGCCACACCTGATGCAAACAGCCTGACCGAACTCCAGCCCGGCATTGCCGCACCCGCCGCCACGCCCGCGGCCACAACGCAAACCACAGCGGGAACCACCACGGACCCCGCCAGCACACAGACCAGCAGCGCGCCATCCACGGGAGCAGCACCCACACCAGCAGCAGCGGCACCAGCAGCGACGGCACCGGCCGTGGCCCCCGCGCAGGACAGTGAACCCAACGCCATTTTCCCCGCCGGAATGGAAGACGCGACCACTCAGACACAGACCAGAACCCTGTCCCCCAAGTCCGGTTTTCTCACACTCCCCTCCAGCGCAAAAACGCGCTAACCCCGGCACACCTCACATGTTCCGCCCATGCCCCCTACACGGCATGGGGGAGAGGCATTGCAGCCAGAGGTCTGGAGCGCCATAAAAGAGCGCATGACGTCCCAGCCCTTTGCTTCCGACCCTGACCAGATTGCCAACGGCCTGCCGGTCAAGGAGATTCTGCCAGAACTCCGCGCGGTTCTGGCGGTGGCGCCAACGCCCACACACCCGGCCAGCGCCATTGTGGTGCTGTCTCTTATACACATCTGACGCTGCCGACGATACTCCTTGTGTAGA
>CALCDN010000043.1 GCA_937900755.1 uncultured Acetobacter sp.
TCCGCGAGCGCTCAGTGTCTCGTGGGCTCGGAGATGTGTATAAGAGACAGCCCCCACCCAGATCAGCAAAGTACCAGCACGCGCCGCCAAGGCCACAGCCGCGTGGCTGACCCGCGTGCCCGGCTCCAGCATAAGGCAGGCCAGTCCGCCTATAGGGATATGCGTGCGAATACCATTCCCATCAACAAGAACGAACGCTCCGTCCAGCACATCAAGCTGGCCCATGGCAACAAACAGGATTGATGAACGCTCCTTTAACGGAACAGGGCGCGGCGGTGGCAACCCCGGCATGGGGCGAGGCACAGGCCCGCCCTCCGTCACAATGCGCGCCGGACAAGCATTAACCCACATCCAAACGCCCGCGCCCGCCCAAAGCCCTGCATAAGGGCCGGTGTAAAAAGAGCGGGCTCCGTAACCCGCAGCACTCCCGCTACATCCACCACGCCAAACGTCGCCTGCCCCTGCCCTTGCGCCCGCGGAATACGCAGCACATCACAACTCTCAATAGCAAGAGCGCCTTCTTCCAGTTCAAAGCCGGTGCGTTGGCCCTGCCGGGCCAGCCATGCCTCCATGGCTGCAGGCACCACGCGCGCACGCGTAGCACTGCGCTCGCCGGGCGGCAGTTTATGCAACGCATCCATCACGATATCATGCCGCTGGCTGCGTGCGCGCCCAGGTGCTTTACGGTCAACCGTGGCGTTGGCGCGCAAAAGAAAGCGCAGAGGATCCCCTACCTTCAGCCGGGGTGCAAACTCACGGCTTTCAATCTCAAACAGTCCGTGGTGATCCACGGGTTCGCGGACCGACAGCACCATGAAATGGCCTGGTTCGCTCTGCCGCCACAGAAAATCACGCGCGCGGTCAGGTTTGTCACCAAACAGGGTCCATAGCAGATGGTGCGCGGCGCCATGCTGGTGCCCCTCTCCTTGTGGCACCAAAAGCCGGGCCATGGCACTCAGGCTGGCATCCCGCCTGAGTGTTATGCGCGAAAGGGAACCCGCACTCATACTCCAGCCTCCCTTGCGCACAGGAGCAATGCTTCTTCACGGAGGCCAAACTGCCACCTTACGCGCGACAGAGGCTCGTCACGGCGGACCTCCCGCCGAATAACGGCATGGTTTGCCCCTTGTTCAGCCACATCCGCAGCGTCCAGCACAACAAGGGTGCCAGCGCGGGTATCACGCTCGGCCAACTGGTCCCGGAACAGACCAAAGCGGTTACGCAGAACACTTTCTGGCCCATTTTCCAGACGCGCCAGAAGGACAGCTGTCGCGCTGTCTCCCTCCACAAGCTCTGGGGCAAGAGGTAAGCCAGGAGGGCAGGATTTACGACCCAGTGAGGGCGTAAACACAGGCTCTTGCAGGGCACTGCGCACTTCGGCCAAAGACCAGCGCGGCGCATCTTCCCGTGGCCAGATGGCCCCCAGATGCCAGCTTCCCATCCGGTAGTCCCGGCGCGAAAGAATTGTCGCCAGTTCATCCGGTGCCTCGGCCAATTCCTGCGCCCGTGTCGCAGGCTTCTGGTTCCGGCGGGTGGGAGCGGTCTGGGCTGTATGATAATCCGTCAGCAAACGGCCAGAAGCATGACAAAGAACAGCAAGGCCATAGCCCTCCGCCAGAGCACTCTGCCCTGCCCTGTCCTCCCGCGTGAGTCCCAGGCAGGCCCCGACCAGCCCCAGCACGGCAGACCGCGCAGGCCGATCGCCCCCATCACGCCTTTCACCCACCGCGAGAGTGCCGAACGACGCCATGGGGGCCACCATGGCAAATGTCAAAAAATGTCCCATGCCGCTCAGGTCCGGCAAAATGCGACGATATCAGCCAACGTCGCACTTTTTTTATCGCCCAGCGCCAGTTCACATGTTGCATCCACGCCCGCGCCGTAAACACGGGCCAATTCCGTGCGAAATTCCTTCAGTGCTGCAATGGACTGCTCCATCAGGTCCGTGCCGCTGACAGGCCGTGCAAAGGCCCCCGCCAATGTACGGGGCTGCATGTTCCCTTTTTCCACCAGCACATAGCCTGCGCGGGCGAGAGCTGCGAAACTGTTCTGCTTCCCCGAAGGTGAAACCGTCATTGCAGCCTCAGCCAAAGCGCCAAGGGCGGCCTCCGCCACACCCGTTTCACTCTCGTCACCCAGATTTTTCTTCAGCAGATCCCGGTTGACGCATAGGTACAGGTAAAACACGCCGGAGCCGAAGCCCGCCTCACCCAGAAAGCCCGCTCCCGCATCCTCCTGGTCATGCTTCAGGTCGTCAATGGCCGTATAATAATCATCTTCAACGGTGACACGGTGCGTTGTGATGGCATGCGCCACCTGTACGGCGGCCTCACGGTTGAAGGAGGGCGCACTGGCCAGCATACGCCCAAACAAGGCAATATCCGCCGCTGAATCGGCCCGGTGCAGAAGGGTATCCTGCTCCTTTTTCAGATCAACCTTTTCCCCCGCCGCCAGACGATCAGCCACCGCAAGAGCGGCGTCACGCTCAGGCGGAGAAATAAACACAAGCTGCTCGGTGCGTGTGGGGTTAGGGTCCTTTTCCCCCTTCACCTTGCCATAGACACCTGCGATCTCCCGCGCGATGGAAACTGCTTTTTTCTCTTCCACGCCATTTTCGCGCAGATGCGCCAGAACGGCCTCCCCCAGGCGCTGCGTACGCTGGCCCATATGACCCGCCAGAGCGGATGAAAAAATGTCTGACGTGCGCCACGCCCGCTTGAGAGCCTGAGAGGAGATGCGCAGTCGCGTCACCCCACCTACCGTGGCGGTTTTGGGATTCCCCGTATCATCACGGTTGACGTTGGAAGGCGGATAGAATGTCAGAAGATGGAATTGGAGAAAACGGCTCATCTTTCAATAGTCCTTTTAAAATCAATTCGTCTTGTCGGCGGTTGTTTCCGGTGTTCCCGCGTTCCAGTAATGATAGACCCACTGACGTCGAACCTGATCCCCCGGCAGATCGTCCCGCGTGTTTTCACGCGGCCACAGCATGACAGAACAGGCTAGATCCGCCACGTCCACTTCCGCACCGGCCAAAACAATGAGCCGCCGAAAGGCGCGAAGGCAGTCATCATACGTTGCCGCATCCAGCAACCTCCGAAACCGAACGGGCTTGCACAGGGCTGTTGCACCATCGCCAGAATCCACAGGACCAATCTGACGTGCCATGGACACGCCAGCCCTGTTTGCGCGCACATGCGCCAGAACAGCCGCCACCAGCGCCAGTCGAGATAACTCAAAATCCTGTCTGGCACCGCATTTGCGCACCAGAGCCTGGGTTTCTGGCTCGAACAGGGCCTCTGTCACGCTCCCACATCGTCGCAAACGCGCCAGCGCCGCTCGATCTCCTGGCTGTTTTTTCTCCATGTCAGGCTGCAACCCGTACCACCAGTTTACAACCTGCCGAACGGTTTCCTTATGACTGACAGGCATCACAACACCTTCTCTGCTGTCTTGTGTTTGCTTTTGACAGGACCAGGAAGAGCCAGGTCCTTCAGGACCTTCTCCCCTTCCTTCCCCACCCCCGACACGGCCGCCCTCAGCCGCCTGCGCGCCAGTGCGGAGCGTTGCGCCACCGTTATGCCTGTGTCTGGTTCGAGTATGACCGTGGCATCAAACTCCCGCAGTGCCGCCTGGGCAAGTATTCGTAGCCAGGATCTTTTCAGGGCCATGTCCTCGCCTTCTGTACCGGCGGCATCTTGCAATAACGCAAAGAAAGGCCTTTCAGTCTCTGACCAGAACCGCTCACGCACATTGGAAAGCAGCGTTACGTCAACAGAAACCGTGCCTTTGCCAAAAAGCGCCTCGCGCACGCTCCCACGCAAAATATCCGCCACCAGCATGGCAACACCCACACACTGAAGAGCCAGATCATCAAGCTGGTGCTGCCGTTGCGCGTCCTGCGCGCCTGGCAGCGGCATCTCGCTCTCTACAAAACCACGGGCCTTCATGTTGTCCATATCAAAACCAGCCGCCAGAAGCCGCGCATTTTGTGGAAGATCGGCCTCTCCCGCGCGCTCATGGCGCCAGTTGGCCACGCAACTGGCTGGCAACCTGTTTTGGTCCGCACCGTCCGCCACAATACCGGCCCAATGCCTATAACCAATGCCTCCCGGCTGCGGGTGAACAGCCAGCCATTCGGTCCCCTCTTTTTGGCGGTAGCGTGGCGTAAGAGGGTGAATTGTCCACCCCGAGCCATAAGGCATTCCAATCCAGCCCGCATATTTTGGGCCATAGGGCCTCTGCCGCCATCCCGACACCAGAACATCATCCGGGCGTCCTGTAAGGTCACATATCCCGCCTTCGGTATTTTCAAAATCCAGCCGGATACGGCGTGGCATTCCCCACCAGCATTGGAGCGGATGTGCGTTTTCCATCGCACGGACATCCGTCCCGGCTTTTCCTGAAACAGCCGTGGGGGCCATCCAGGGGAAAACCTTTTCCATATCACCCTTTTTCAAAGGCGCTCCGTTAGGAACATTCGCCCATACGATCTCCCACAGACTGGCCTCTTCTGATGGCAGCACCAGGGTTGTAAGCGGCCCACCACCACGCAGCCCCGTCATATTGCCCGCACCACCGCTTGGCGCCCATGATTGCAGCGTAAATAGCGCCATTGCCGCCGCCGCACGCCCCAGGCGCTCAACCTGCCCCCGATGCACAAAAAGGTCTGCATTCCGCTTTATGGTGCTTTCCCCCGGTGCATCAATCAACAACCGTTCGACGAGTTCCTGCCCACTCTGGAGATCATCATAATCCTGGAGAAAGCGCGGCCCCGGTCCATCAAGCCAGAAGGCATCCGCGACACGCGCAAATGCGTCATCCAGCTTTTCAACTGAAGGAGGCATGCGCCAGTCCCTCAGCCATGCTCTTCGATCCGTAGGGGGGCAGGTCGTGGCCATAAGCCCGATGAGGAACTCGAAGGACGCAATCCGCAAATCTGCACGTGGCCATGCAAATTCGATCACCGGGTCCTCTTTAAGCCCGCCTACAATCTGACTGGGACGAATAATGCTGCAAGCACCTGACCTATGGCGAACCGGCAACCATGCTGCTGAAATGAGATTTAAAGCCCCAGGCGCCATTTATTTCTTCCAGTCAATTAATATAAAAATAAGACTTTCCGATAAAATAAAATATATCTGCTGTTTATGTTACTTCTGCTTTTAATATCTGGAACCCATATTTTTCATCATAGTGGATCACAACGTCTTGAGCAGCTTCATTACGACCAAATCCTTTCCACGTCCCTTCGGTCTCGGCAAGAAGCAGCAAAAGACACTGGTCCTCAGCCTCACGCTCCCAGCGCGACCAACCGGCGCGGGCCATAGCCACGGCCCCCTTCTGCTCATTGGGAACAGAGCAGGCGGCAAGAGCATGCCGTGCCACGGAAACCTCCGAAAGCGCCCACGCGCGTTTGCGGTCATGGGGTGCGGCCAGAGCGCTGTCTTGCAATGCCGCCCAGGGCCACACCTGCCCCTCTTGCATAACGGCCAGGCGCACGGTCACGTAAGGGCGTTCCTCCAGTCGTGTTGATATGCGAACCTCGCGTTCCCACAAGGCGCTGTCTGGTGCGTACCCTGCTTCATAATCCAGAACATTTCGGATAGCCGCACCGCGCGCCGCGCGGCCCTTCCCCTCGGCTTCATCACTGGCCAACATAAGGCCATCGGGTACGTCACAAGCATCACCCGCCGCCTCGATCAACTCCCGTATTGTATCTGGGCTCCGTATTTGCCCTTTATTTTGCAGGACTTTTGCCGTGCGCCACAATAATGCAGGATCACGGTACACAGCCGCTGTTCCTGGTAGAACCCGACTGACCCACTTCGGGTCTGGATCTGCCACGGGGGCTGGCGAGAAAATGCAAATCTCGTCACGATCAACTGGGCGCTGCTCGCGTTTGTGGCGGCGAAGTCTGCCCGCGCGCTGAATAATCAGATCCATAGGAGCCAGATCCGTGCAAAGCACATCAAAGTCCAGATCAAGAGACTGTTCGATAACCTGACTTGCGATCAGCACCGCGGCGCGGTCCGCCGCAGTTCCGTTCTTTCCAAATCGCGCCAGTACTGCCTGCTCAATCGCCAAACGGTCCACCATGGCAAAACGGGCGTGAAACACCGTGGTCTCAACACCTGTTTCCTTCAATGCTTTTGCCGAGGCAATGACGTCATCCACCGTATTGCGCACCCATGCAACCGCAGCCCCTTTTGCTGCTGCGCCTGACACCTCCGCCATAACAGATTGCTCATCTCTCACTTGCCGGACAGCAATGCTGCGCTCCAGACCGGGCTTTTGCGCGCATGGCAGTTCTTCCACACCGGCCTCGCCGACAAACGTGACAAGCGGATAGGCCGTGGAAGACACACTGGCGGGCTCTTGCTGACGCAACCCCGCCCGGAACGCCGCCACCAGTTTCTGGCGCGCCGCCCCGGTCAACGTCGCGGACAGGAGAATGGCAGAACCCCCCATGGCGGCATGGAACCGCAGCAAAGCCACCATTTCCTCCTGCATATAGGGATCGTAGGCATGGCACTCATCCACCACCAACACCTTACCCGCAAGACCGGCCTGCCTTACCGTTGCAAACCGAACAGGTAAAACCGCCATCAACGCCTGGTCGATCGTTCCCACCCCAACCTGCGCCAAAAGTGCTCGGCGCGATTCACTTCCCAACCATGCGGAGCAACATACTTCTGCGGATTCGTCACGGTCTTTTCCCAACGCAGTGCCGTCCAGAACATCATCAGGTGCCAAGGCCGAGACAAACCGTTCATCCAGGCAGGCACGACCATGCGCCAGAGCCAGGGATGGCTGGGAGGAAGGCTGGAACAGACCACGGTACGCCACCGCAAGCCGATCAAACATGGCATTGGCGGTTGCCATGCTCGGCAGCGCAACAAACAATCCAGATGCCTGCCCGGACGCCATCAACCGATGCGCAGCCACCAACGCCGCTTCGGTCTTGCCCGAACCGGTCGTGTCCTCAATGATCACAAGGGTTGGGCCCGCCAGAAAAGACGCAACTTCCATCAAAGCCTGCACAGGAGAAGGCGTCCTGACATGCGGAAACAGATGCGTAATTCCCTGAAACACTGAACTGCTTACAGGACCAAGGCCCGCACGGACAGTCGCTCCGTGCGCACGGTGGAGGGCATGGTTCCAGAAATACCCCGAGACATCCGCAACATCCTCCGGCCTGACATAAGGAAACCATTCCTGCCGTGAGCCAATCCAGTCCGCCTGAACCGTCAATCCGGCTAATTGCCATTCCAGTTGCAACAGACTGTCTAATGAAGAATAGGGCGGAATAGGTGGCGGACGAAAAAGATCGAATAAAAGACGGACAAGTTTGCGAGCATATGGTGCCGATCGCTGGACACCGGCATCTCGCGCTTTGTTTTCATCCGCTGCGACCGGTTGCCCGTGATGCCCCGCCACGGCACGCCACAGTTGCCTTTTGTCGGCGCGCGACCAATCAAACCCCTCGATGTCGGTTCCAAATAATGGGGCCAGATCATCCTTGCAGACGCAATCAAGGAGTAAAAGACCATCCACATCATGACGCGACGCAACAACGCCATCAGGACAGGGACCTAGTGCCTGCGCCGGCCAATATTCCGGTAGTTTTGCCTGAAAGGCCGGTGTCAGCTTGCCAATATCATGCAGCGCGATCAGCATGCCCAACTGGCGATGGTCCAACCCCAAGCGCCCACTCCCCGGCAACAGGATTGCCACCGCCGCCACATCCAGCATGTGCGCAATAAGCGGATGCATGAAGGAGCCCACCTCCAGACATCCTGCTGCCGCCTGGGCTTTGCCCCAGAAAAAATTCAGCCCGTCCTCTTCTATCGAGCCAAGCATAGCGCACTCCTCATTTTGGGGCGACCTGAGTATAGTGCTGCCGTTCCCGGAAAAAGCAACGGGGCTGACGAACGCTATAAGCCCTGATAACATAGCCTTACAGGGAATATTTTCATCGGAATATCCAGAACAGTCCGATCATATGAAAGCGATTGCATGTTTGAGTCAGGCAAGCCTGTATCTGTTGGCGATACAAATTTGTTCGTCTCTGAAGCCGGGAATCCGAAGGGCCAAGCCCTTGTTCTGCTGCATGGCGGCTTGCAAAGTCGACTTGATTTTATCCCGCTTGCGAAGCTTCTTGCAGAAGATTACAGGCTGATTGCCATTGATACGCGCGGGCATGGTCGCTCTGGCATTGGAACGGCCCCCCTGACATATCGCCAGATCCAGAATGATTTCGCCACGGTTCTTACCGTTCTGGGGCTGCAAAATGCCGGTATTATCGGGCACAGTGACGGTGGCATTGTCGCCTTGCGTCTTGCTGCGTCCCGTACCGTGCAACCGGAGTTCGTCATAGCGGTTGGCGCACATTGGATGTTGCCTGAAAATGATCCGACCCGGCAGATCTATCAGACGATCACTCTTGAAAACTGGCGGGGAATGTTCGGGAATCAGATATCGGTCTACAATGCGGAAAATCCCGAGCCAGATTTCGGAAAGTTATTCAAGGCGACAACACATATGTGGCTCGGCTGCGACGAAGACGCCTATCCTGGCGCGTCTGTAAGGAACATCCAGTGTCCTCTGCTCGTGGTGCATGGTGATGACGACATGCTGGTGTCGCGGCAGCAGGCTTTTGAACTTGCCGGGCAAGTCAAAGGTGCGAGGTTGCTCAATCTCCCCTTCGCCAGACACACATTACTTGAAGACATGCCTGAGCGTGTTCTGCCGTTCTTACAGGATTTCATGGCACGCGTTACAACATGAAGGCGGAAACGGTCAGTCCGTATCCGCCTTTACTGGAGGCCACCTCGGACTGTAGCCGCCTTAGCCTGCGAGGAATAAAGGCGATGTCCAGACACGTGACTGATCACGCTGCCGCGCTGTAAGAAACAAAGCATATTCGCGGCGCGGAAGAAGGTTCAGGATATTCCACTCTATTTCTCCCGCAATATCGCGCGGAAGAGCGCTTTCGGTAATCCGCTCGACAGCAAGCCGAAGCTCCACACCAGGAATATCAAGCACAACCGCGCTGTTCACCAGCAGATACTGGCCTGATGTTTCAAGGCTGGCCTTGGGGCAGGCCGTGTGAACTGGCGGCTGTAGGGGATCCCCGACCTTGGTATAGCCGAACAGGTCTGCACTGACTTTAATGCGGACATCTTCCAGCGCGGAAAGCGTAAGTTCAATCGCATCAGTATCGCCATGGGTGGCGGTGGTGAAGCAGACAGTCGTGCCGCCCTCGCGCCATGCGGTTTGTTCAGGATGATCGAACCCCTCGGTCACGACATCCAGGATGGCCGCACCGGTGATCTCGATGGCGCCGCGCCAGTAGGCCGCACGATAGCGATCTTTAATGCGTGCGCCCCCTATTCGAATACGGATCCGACGAGGTGAAAACCCGGCTTCGGCGTGTAAGTTACGCTGCCAGATGCAACGATCCGCATCAAAAAGGCTGACTTCTTCCCAGCCAGCCGTTCCAAGCAAGCGATAGCTGAGCGGGACATTGAAATCAGCCTGAGCTTCTTCTCCCATCCATATAGTCCCCTGACGCAGGGACGCGACGCTGCGTTCACCGGTTGTGGCAAAGGTACGGCGTTCCCGTAACGCGCCCCCGATACTCTCCCGGTCCAGTTTTTTCGCCAGAACACCAGTCAAACCGCCACGAGAACCGAACACAGCGGTCGCTGGAGCCCCACCGCCGCAACGCCCCTGGTGTTCATCGCTGGCGGCTGACGCACCAACACGGTACCCACGCGCCAGCGCATCAATGTAATTCCAGTGGAACTGCCCCCATGCAGAGGTGATCTCAGTCAGTCGTTCCAGTTCGGGATGATGCCAGTCAAAAATGCAACGTCGACCGCCCACATGCGGGATCATCAGATGGCCTTCTGGATCGTCGGCGTAAGCGGCCCAGAGCTGATCAACCGGCCATGTCCCGGGTTTGATCGTACCGGCGGTAAACTCGTTCCATTCGAAAGACCTTACCGAATTCCCGTGCGCATCAAACGGAAACCGCGGTTTGCCATCACGCAAGAACACAACATTACGGTCTCCTCCCGCGGCGGAGTTGCCACACCATTCGGTTCCCGGATAACAGACAAACTGTCCCGGCTGGTTTAGGCGGGAGATAATCCCGACGGCTTCATCCCATTTTTCTTCGGTGATATTGAAGTCGTTCACCGTATAGCCAAGCACGTCCAGCCCCGCTGCATCCTTGCCATAACTGAGGTTATAGTAAGTATCGTTCGTGCCGACGGTGTCTTGTGAATGAACATGCAAATCAGCATAGAAGACGCTCAGGTCATCTTGCTTTGCTTCGACGCTAACATAAGCGGTAACCGGGGCAATTGGGGAATCATCCAGCCAGGCTCTAACCCGCCATTCACCAGCCTCGTCCAGTTGAACTCCCTTCAAGAGGGCGATGGCCCACCCGGCTCTGGCAAAATCAGCCTTGAAGACATGCTCTTGACCACCCGGCGCGCTCAGAATCAGACGACCGGTTGCGTTCAGATTTTCAACCGTGTTTCCCCATACATCGTCTAGTCGCAGGCGCAGGTCAAAACTTTGGTGCAAAGCCACCAAACGTGGTGCAATCAACTGCAACGCTGCCGGGGCGGCAGGCACGATGTCCAGCACGCAGTCGCCCGGAACCTCGGCAAATTTGGAACTGCCTAGCGGATCAATGAACAGTCTAAAACGAAAGTTTTTTTCGACGAAGGTTTGCACGCGCGTGCCGGCCCCGCCCTGCCTCCGATCACCAAGGCGGATAACGATCCGGTCACCGGGATTGAGATAACCATCTACAATGTCAATAATGACTGCTTTTTGGAAAGGACGCTCATGGCCCTTCTGATCAAACCGCACTTTAAGGGCCTGAACAGTAGAGGGGCTTTGGCCATGCCGCAGAGACGTGGCATGATATTCGGCAGAAACATAATGGGCTGCCTGGGGATCGGAAGTCTGGAACAAAGCCCAGTCCGAATAGAATTTGAATGTCAGCTTCAGCCATGCGCCATCGGCGAGCGCCACGCCGCCAATTTCGTATGTCAACACAAGTTCGGTCCACTCCCCCGCAGAGAGCTGTTTTCGGTCCAGGCTGATGCGACCGAGGAACGGAAGGGAATGAACATAGTCGCTCAAACCGGAAGGAACGGTAGCCGCGACAGGGCCAGAGAAAGAAGGTGTGATGTTATCCATGTTTGGCCCGACCTGGTGGCGTAGATTTTGTTCCCGCATCAAGGAGGGAAATGACCTACGGAGAGAACCCGCGCTTTCCGCCAGCATGACTGACTGCGGCAGAGGAATAATACAGGATAATACAAGCGTCGCAAGGCTCAGGAAATCTGGCATTTGCGGCGCGTTGGAAAATATTATAACCATATGTATTAAAAGGGATTTATAAAATTACATGCAGCTTGCCAGAGAAAATGCCACGCCTCTTTATCGCCAGATCGCCACGCAACTGCGTCAAGAAATTGCTGAAGGGCGGTTTGAGCGAACTGGAAAACTGCCTTCCGAAGCAGAACTTCGAGAGAGGTTTTCAGTCAGTCGGGTAACGGTAAGGCTGGCGTTGAACACACTGGCTGAAAGTGGCCTGATCGAACAACGCAAGGGGAAAGGGACGTATCTTATCGGGCGTGAAGTGCGTTACGAACTCGATACCCTGCGCAGTTTCCATGAGTCCCTGCGCCTGCAGGGTTTCGATGCCCGAATGAGCTTACTCACCTTCGCGCTCAGAACACCTCCCCGACCCATCGGGAACATGCTTGGACACGATAATGCGTGCCTCTTCCTGGAAAGGCTCCACCTGATCGGTGAAGAGCCAATTGCCGTAGGATGCAGCTTTTTACCCGCAAAGCTTGCCAATATTCCACGCGTCGAGGCAGATATCGTACCAACATACGCATTGCTCAACCGTTTTTCCGGGCACTCTCTGGATCGGGTTCATGTAACCCTTGGTGCGCAAACGGCTGACACCAGACTGGCTCATCTGCTGCAAATTGCGGAAAATTCGGCGCTGCTGCGCATGGAACGTATTTCCTATTTTATGAACAATCAGCCTGCCGAATACTCCACCTTTTTTATTCGCCCAGAGCGCTATCGCTTTACACTCAATAGTCACTTTGTAAGTGAATAAGGGCACAATCCGATACCAGGGCTGACTGACATCGCCCCATTCTGCGCCAACAGGCTCTGCCAGATGTTCGGGTGCCAGACATACGGAACCGCTACAAGTCCACTTACGACCGGCATCATGACCGAGCCGCCTGAAATGCCGCGTCATATGCTGCATCAGTTCAAGATTAGCCTCACTCTCCGGTAAACCCGGAGCAGTTCACAAAACATCCTGCAGGCTGAGCATTTTTTTGTACGAGCAAGGCCCACCAGGGTCAGCCCTGGTGCTTGTGCATTACGGCGTATCCTGCGCTGCCTTTCGCAGGTCTTCACGCAGCCGGTTTATAATCGGGCGTGCCCCATGCCCGGTAAACTGCTCAATATAGTAATTTCCCAAACCGGGAATGGCGGGAACCGTCTTGCAAACATCCAGCCCAAGGGCCTGCACAAGGTTCTGGGACGCAGGCCAAGGGACTAGGGCCAGAGCGTGGCTCTCCTTGACCATCATCAATGCAAGTGGCGTTGTATCCACCGATTCAACAAGCTGGGCGGCCCCATCAAGCATGCCGGGGTAGCGCGTCAGCAACGTATTCCAGCCAACTGCGTGGGAGCGCACGTCCAGCAGGCGAAAATCGGTTATTTCATGGGTATCCGTTATATTATCGACATCCTGCTTTTTGCCGACAACAACATGCATAATGCCCATAAGCCACCCCGGGTGGGTGAGCGTAGACATACCATGGTCAAAACGGATGGCCATATCCGGCTCACTGTGCCTTTGCGCATCCTCTATGATCAGGTCAATCCGAACCAGAGGGTTTTCGCTTTCAAACTCAGCCAGGCGGCGGGGCAACCAACTCATGGCCATAAGCTGGCTGGCCACAAGCGATATCCGCTCCACGTCCTTGCGTGGAAAAAGAGAGGCCGTCTTGGCTTCAATCGCCCTGAGGGAAACCTGCACGGTGGGCAGGAATTCGTTGCCCTCAAGTGTCAGCCTGACCTTGTTGGCACTGCGGATGAAAAGCGGTTTTTTAAGATAGGTCTCAAGAGCCAGTATCTGCTGGCTGACTGCGGCTGCCGACATGTTCAACTCACGTCCGGCAGAGGCAAAACTCTGGTGCCGGGCCGCGGCATCAAAAACGCGCAGCCAGTTCAGGGATGGAATGCGCACCGTTTGCATGCGAAAACCATAAGCTGAACTTATGCTTTCTGCCAAGAAAAAATATATTCCGATATCGCATTTAAAAATCTAAAGCAGTTACAGAGACTTGTGTAACACACACCAACGGGAAACCATGAATGCCTCTGCGCGCAAAATACATGGCAATAGCATGCATGCTCTGCATGTTTCCCGCGTCCGGGTGGGCTGCGGAGCGTTTGCGCACGCTCACAATTGCTACGGAAGGCACTTATCCCCCGTGGTCCTTTGCAAAGCCCGACGGGTCATACGCCGGATACGAAATGGACCTTGTAAAAATCCTCTGCCAGCGCATGACCGTAACATGCCGGATTGTAACACAGGACTGGAATGGCCTTATACCCGGACTGCGCGTGGGCCAGTATGACGCCGTAATCGCCTCCATGGGTGTAACAGAGGACCGCAGCAAAATTGTCTCCTTTTCCATTCCCTACACCCGCGCGCCCAACGGGTTCCTGTCAACGGCTGCCAACCCTTTGGCCCACCTGCCCGATATGGGCCTGTCATTCGACCTGACCCAGAACCCCACCCCTGCACATGCAGCGCTGGATACCCTTAAGGCCAAACTTCTGGGCAAGATCATTGGTGTGCAAACCGGCTCAACAGCCGCCGTGTTTGCCGAAGCCTACCTGCGGGGCAGCACGCTCATGGAGTATCCCTCCTTTGAGCAATTGGGGCTGGAACTGGTTGCGGGGCGGATAGACATAGCCATTGCCAATGTCACAGCCTTCAAAACCCTTATGGACGCAGCCCCAAAGGACACCCTGGTCATGACCGGGCCAACATTTTCTGGGGGGGTGCTTGGGTCGGATACGACCAACATGGCCTTCCGCCCTGATGATGATGACCTGCGCAAAGCTTTCAATGGCGCACTCACCTCCGTCAACCACGACGGCACGAACAAGGCTCTGTCCGAAAAATGGTTTGGTACGGATATTTCAATCCATGACTGAAAACTCCCAATAGCCCAGCAGCCCTCGCGCTTTTTACTGCGCATGACTTCCGATCATGTTTTCACTCTTGATTTCAGGGTTACGATGTTCTCTTCGCTCTCCCCCATCACGCATGGCGTCACGCTTTATCTGGACGGGCAGCCACTTGCCGCCAATAGGGGCGAGAGCGTTGCCGCCTGCCTGCTGCGCGCGGGCGTGGCCTATAACAGGTTGACCCCCGTATCGGGCACGCCGCGCCTGCCCTACTGCATGATCGGGCACTGCTTTGACTGCCTGGTGGAAATTGACGGAGTTGGTAATCAACAGGCCTGCCTGACAATCGTCCATGACGGTATGCAGGTCCGCCGCCAAAATGGTGCGGCGTCAGCCGTGGAGGACCCCACGCCATGACACACTCCCCCACCACACCGCCCATGAACGCGGATGTCATTATTGTTGGTTGCGGTCCATCCGGCATGGCAGCCGCCGTGGAACTGGCCACAGCGGGCTGTTCGGTTCTTGTTATGGACATGCAGCCCGCACCGGGCGGGCAGATCTTTCGCAATCTGGAAGCCAACACACGCGGGCGAAACCCGGGCAGCAAGAGCGTTCTTGCAGCTCTGGGACCGTCCTACCGTGCTGGTGTGGCCCTTATCGAGCGTTTTCGGGCCTGCAAGGGCATCGACTACCGCAGCCAGACAACCGTGTGGGAGGTCCGCCCCGATGGAACCGTAGGATGGCTGCGGGGAATGGAGGCAGGCTATGTTCGCGCCCCCTGCGTGCTGCTCGCCCACGGCGCAATGGAGCGGCCTGCCCCTTTCCCCGGCTGGACACTTCCTGGTGTCATGACCGCAGGGGCTGTTCAGACATTGCTCAAGGCTGGCAACCTCAAGCCATCAGGGAACATTGTTCTCGCAGGCACCGGCCCCCTGCTTCTGCTACTTGCAACACAGCTTTGTCACTTGGGCGTCAAACCAGCACTTATCGGACGGACGGATAATTTTTCCCATAGTCTTAAGGCCATGCGTCACCTGCGCGGGGGCGGGCTTTCCCCCGTTATCAAAGGGGTAGGGTGGCTGGCACGCCTCAAAGCCAAGGGCGTGCGCACAGTCTCGGGCCTGACCCACCTTGCAGCAGAAGGTGCTCGCAAAGTTGAGGCCGTCAGCTTTGCAGCCGGGGGCCGCCGGGAGCGCCTCCCCTGTGACCTGCTGATTGTCCACGACGGGATTGTCCCCGCCATAGACATTCCCAACGGAGCGGGTCTGGCCCTGCAATGGGACCAGACAAATGCCAGCTGGCGCCCCCACACAACGACCGATGGACTGGCCACACCAGCCCTGCCGCCGGAGCTTGAGCCCGACCACTGCGCCATCCGCATTACGGGGGACGCCAGAAGGATTGGTGGCGCGGATGCCGCCATGGCCCATGGACGACTGGCAGCACAGGCCATCCTTGCCGAACAGGGCAAAGGGTCTGGCATTACCCCGCAACACCGTAAGGCCGTGCGTAAAGCCCTGTCCGTACGCCCTTTTCTGGACACAGCTTTTCCACCAGGTCTTTCGGCCAGCCTGCCTGATGACGCCACAATTGTCTGCCGTTGCGAGGAGTTGAGCGCAGGCACCCTGCGGGCCAAAATCCACGCCGGATTCAACAATATGGACGCCTTGCGCGGCGAAACACGCTGCGGAATGGGTCCATGCCAAGGCCGCAACTGCATGGTAAGTGCTGCGCGCCTGATTATGGAAGCCCACAACACCAGTGGCCCTGTGCCGCCAACCTTCCGGGGGCGCCCCCCCATTCGCCCCCTGCCCCTTGGCGCGCTTGCCAGCCTTACGGGGCTGGACCCAAGAGCGACCGAGTTGCTGACACTGGAAGACAAGCCCGAGCACGATCAGGAGGACAAGGCCCATGACCCGGCAGAATAAAACCGCCCTGATTATAGGTGCGGGGCTCCAAGGCTGCTCCATCGCGCTGTTTTTGGCAAAAGCTGGCTGGAAGGTTACGCTGTTTGACAAGAATGTTGCAGGCCGACACGCCTCCAGCGTCAATGCTGGTGGTTTGCGCATGCTGCTGCGGGACTGGCGGGAATACCCCCTTGCCCAACGGGCCATGTGGCACTGGGCCAACCTGGACCAACTGGTCGGGGCTGCTGCTGCAAAGTCCTGCGAAGTCCGCCTTGGCGTCAGCCAGATAGCACTGGCGCTGGACGAGGCTGAAATGTCTTGGGCCATCAGCCGTGCGGAAGATATGGCCCGGCGGAACTTGGGGCAGGAGGAACTCCTGTCGCGCGATGCGGTGCGCAGTTTGCTTCCCGGCGTTTCCGGGCGCGCCCTTGGTGGCCTCATCTCCCGTGCGGATGGTCATGCCAACCCGGCCGCTGCGACCCGCGCCTTCAGGGAGGCCTGCATGGCGGCAGGCGCCCAGATCGTACAAAACTGCCAGGTGCAGGGGCTTGCTCCTGTTGGCGGCGGGGGCTGGCGGGTAACAACCCCAACCGGCAACCATGAAGGGGGCGTGCTTGTCAACTGTGGCGGGGCCTGGGGGGCAGACGTGGCGGCCATGGCCGGGCAGGCACTCCCACTCAGGACCGTTGCCCCTTCCATGATGGTGACCGCACGGGTCCAGCCGTTCCTGGGCCCCGTGGTCATTGGCATAGACAGGCCACTGTCCTTCAAGCAGAGTGCCGTTGGCTCGTTGGTTATTGGCGGAGGCATTCTGGGCAAACCATGCCCTGAGCGGGACACGTCATTCACGGTCATGGACCGCATGACCCAAAGTGCGGCCGCAACCCTTGAGGCATTCCCGGCATTGGCGCATGCGCCGGTCCTGCGGACATGGACCGGGCTGGAAGGCGCAACACCGGATGGCATTCCCTTTATCGGCCCCGGACCGGGCACTCCCGATTTATGGCATGTCTTCGGTTTTTGCGGGCATGGCTTTCATCTGTCCCCAGCGGTTGGGGAGAGTGTCGCCCACTCTCTTGTCAGTGGCAGCCTCCACCCCATGCTGGCACCATTTGGCTGTAACCGCTTTGCCCACGGAGCCAATGCATGACAACACCCTTACTGACCCTTGTTGGTTTCGGGCCCGATGGCTGGGGCAAACTGCTGGTTGCCGCAGCCAGCCTGACGCTGGTCGCAGCCTTGTGCAGTTTTATGGTCGGTAGCCTGCTGGGCACGGCAGGTGCTGCAATGAAGCTCTCCTCCATTGCCCCGCTGCGCTGGGTTGGCGGCATTTACACAACAGTTTTCAGGGGTATTCCCGAGATTCTGGTTGTGTATCTTTTTTATTTTGGTGGCTCACTCGCCCTGACCCACCTTATGCATCTGGCGGGTTTTCCCGGTTTTTTCTCCCTGCCGTCATTTGTCATCGGGGTTCTGGCCATAGGTCTGCTCTCAGGCGCGTATCAGACCGAAGCATACCGGAGCGCCTACCTGCGCCTTAACCCCGGACAGATCGAGGCGGGCAAGGCGTGCGGCATGACGCAACCAGTCCTGCTATGGCGCATTATTGTACCCCAGACACTGCGTTTTGCCCTGCCCGCACTGGGCAACATCTGGCAATCAGTGCTGAAGGAAACCGCCCTGCTCTCCATTATCGGTCTTGTTGAACTTCTTCGGCAATCAACCATCGCGGCGGGGGCAACCCGCGAGCCTCTGCTCTTTTATGGCGCGGCCGCTGTTTTGTATCTGATTATGGGTCAGATGACCGGCATAGGGGTCCGGTCTTTTGAAAAACATCTCAGCCGCGGCTGGGAACGCTAAAATGGACTGGCCCTTCCTTGCCCAGACGGCGGGGGAACTGCTCCGTGGCGTTCCCCTTACCATCAAGCTGGCAGTTACAGCACTCTGCACCGGATTAGTGCTGGCTGCGGGCATTACTGCTCTGGCGCACAACAGACTGCCCCCCCTGCGCTGGTTTGCCCGCCTGTATGTCGGGCTGTTCCAGGGCACGCCACTTCTGGTCCAGATATTTGTTATCTATTACGGCCTTGGGCAGATTGAAGTCCTGCGTGCCTCCTTTTTGTGGCCGTTCCTGGGGCAGGCCTACTGGTGCGCCATCCTGGCCCTGTCCTTGAACACGTCTGCCTTTGGTGCGGAAATCATGCGCGGGGCCATTGCTGCTGTACCCTTGAACGAAATAGAGGCCGCACGGGCCATGGGCATGTCCGGTCTTCTGCTCCAGCGCCGCATTATCTGGCCACAGGCATTGCGGTATGGTCTGGCCAACTATGGCAATGAAGCGATCCTGCTGCTCAAGGCAACATCCCTGGCCAGTGTGATTACGTTGATGGATGTGACCGGCATTGCCTACAGGCTGGTTTCCAGAACCTATCGGTCCGAGGAAATCCTGACCATTGCGGGGTGCATCTATCTGGCACTTGCCTTTGTCATTGTTGCCTGTGTCCATTTGCTGGAACGCCTCCTTCGCCCCCATCATCGTGTCTGACCCATGCAGGCGGTCTTACCCGGAGTTTTCATGGAACCGATTCAGCCAAACCCCATGCCATCCGGTCATGCCCTTACCGCGCCAGTTGTTGCCACACGCGGGCTGACCAAACGCTATGGCGCGCTGGAGGTGCTGCGCGGCATAGACCTGCAAGCCCATCAAGGGGAGGTCATTTCCATTCTGGGGGCATCGGGCTCGGGAAAATCCACATTCCTGAGGTGCCTGAACCTGCTGGAAACGCCGAGCGGTGGTGAACTGAATGTACTGGGGGAAAACATACGGTTCAAACAAAAAGGAAGCGAACGCCGTATTGCCGACCCCAGACAGGTTAACCGGCTAAGGTCGCAGGTTGGCATGGTGTTCCAGAATTTCTGCCTGTGGAGCCACAAAACGGTTTTACAGAATGTGATGGAAGCGCCAATCCATGTGCAAGGCCGAAACCGCGAGGAAGTCAGGGATGAGGCGGAAAAAGCCCTTGCCCGCGTAGGCATGGCCAACCGTGCCGACTACTACCCAAGCCAGCTTTCCGGTGGGCAACAGCAGCGCGTTGCCATTGCGCGGGCCCTTGTCATGCACCCGCGCATCTTGCTGTTTGACGAGCCCACATCCGCACTGGACCCACAGCTTGTGGGGGAAGTGCTCAAAGTCATGCAGGACCTGGCGGCCGAGGGGCGCACAATGCTGGTTGTTACTCACGAAATGGCTTTTGCGCGGGATGTGTCCACCCGGGTGGTCTTTCTTGAACAAGGCTTAGTCCGTGCCCAGGGCAGGCCACAGGCCTTGTTTGGCGGCGGGGTGGACGAACAGTTTGACC
>CALCDN010000044.1 GCA_937900755.1 uncultured Acetobacter sp.
GCAATTTTGGCTAAAAGGCGCGCGCGTGCCACATTAACGCCGCTCAGGCTGTCCAGCGGAGCGGCCAGGGGGGCCAGCGCGGGCGTGCTTGCCCATTGCGGAACCGAAGCGGATGTGAAGGATGGGGGGCTGGACACGGACGGTATACAGGCCTCTGTTTGCAGGCTGACAGACAGGAACAGCATCGGTATAGGACAGCAACGCCATGCAACACAATTTTACAACGCCTTCGGGCACGCTTTCTTCCAATGCATCCGATGGGTCGGAAGACTCCCTATCGGCCCGCAGGCGTCGGCTCAAGTTCCGCGCCAACCATCGTGGTACGTTCGAGACCGATATCCTGATTGGCGGTTTTGTGGAGGACGTGGCGGATAGCCTGAACGCTGAGCAACTGGCGGATATGGAGATCATTCTGGAAATGCCCGACCCCGACCTGACGGACTGGCTGTTTGGCCGTCTGCCCTTGCCGGAGGAAAAAGCAACGCCCATGTTGCGGCGCATGGTTGAAGCGTGCCGCGCAAGGTGCGGAAAATAAACTTTTCTTTCCTCGCGGGAAGAGCAGGCAGGACAAGAGAAACAGGGCAGATGACAGCAGACACAGGCGCCGCACCGGATCGTCGGATTGCCACTATTTGGGGCGTGCCGGAGGGGTACGATGCCCTTTTGCTTGTACGGCGCGCGCGTGAGCACAACGGGCCATTGCTGCACATAGCCCGCAACGATGCCTCCATGGCCCGGCTGGCGGACACGCTGGCCTTTGTGGCAACGGATGTGGAGGTCCTGCGCTTTCCCGCATGGGACTGCCGGCCATACGACCGGGATGCGCCCAACCCCACGATCGTTGCCGAGCGGGTGGCGACCCTGACCCGCCTGCTTGAGCCCGCGGGTGGCAAACCCCGCCTTGTGCTGACCACGGTTAACGGCGCCATCCAGCGTGTGGCGCCGCGCAAGACGTTTGCGGGCCAGTCCCTGAGTATTCGCACGGGGGAAAGCCTCGACCAGTCCCTGCTGATCGACCTGCTGGTCGCCAATGGCTACACCCGCACCGATACGGTGATGGAAGCGGGCGAGTTTGCAACACGTGGTGGTATTTTTGACCTGTATCCCGCCGGAGCGCCCGAACCCGTGCGCCTTGACCTGTTCGGGGACGAAGTGGAGAACATCCGCGCGTTTGACCCCGGCACCCAGCGCTCGACCGACAAGCGCGATGGTCTGGTTCTTTGCCCCGTATCCGAATTTTCGCTTGATGGGGCGAGTATCTCGCTCTTCCGCACCGGCTGGCGCGATGCATTCGGCCCCGCGGCTGCGGCCGACCCCTTGTACGAACACATTTCGGACGGACGCAGATACCCCGGTATCGAACACTGGCTGCCCCTGTTCCATGACCAGATGGAAACAGTGTTCGACTACCTGCCCGGTGCCGCCCTTTCGCTCGACTATCAGGTCGAGGAGGTTCTGGCCGCTCGGCTGGACATGATTGCCGACCATTATCAGGCGCGCAAAATGCCGGTCAGGGAGGGGGAGACCCCATACCGCCCGCTACCGCCCCACCTGCTGTATATGGACCACAAAGGATGGGACGCGGCCGTGGCGCGCCTGCCTGCCGTGGCCTTTAGCCCCTATGCCCAGCCCGATGGCGCGGGTGGGGTGGACGTGGGTGGGCGTCCGGGCAAAATGTTCTCCAAGATTGTGCCCGGTGCGCAGCGTGAGCAGGTGTTTACCCTGCTGGGCGAACAGGTGCGCGAGTGGGCGCAGGTCAAGCGCCGCACCTTTGTGGCGGCATGGAGCAAGGGCTCGCGCGAGCGCATTGGCGCGCTGCTGCGCGAGCACGGGGTGGCGACCGACACGTTTGAAACCTGGGAGCAGGCGCGCAAGGCCAAGGCTGGCCCGGTCGGGTTGCTCACCCTTGGGCTCGAACGTGGTTTTGTGGCCGAGGACCTGGCGTTTGTCTCCGAGCAGGACCTGCTGGGTGAGCGCATTGGCCGCCCGCCACGCCGCCGCCGCCGCGCGGATGAACTGATTGCCGAGGCAAGTGAACTGTCCGCAGGCGACCTGATTGTCCATCAGGATTACGGCATTGGCCGGTATGACGGGCTGGAGACGGTCAGTGTTGGCGTGGCCCCGCATGACTGCCTGCGGCTTTTGTACGATGGTGGGGAAAAACTCTACCTGCCGGTGGAAAATATTGAACTGCTCAGCCGCTTTGGCTCGGATCAGTCGGGTGTGGCGCTCGACCGTCTGGGCGGGGTTGCGTGGCAGAACCGTAAATCGCAGATGAAAACCCGCATCCGCGACATGGCGGGTGAACTCATACGTACTGCGGCGGCACGTGCGCTCAAGGAAGCGCCCGAACTGCTCCCCCCCGAAGGAATGTGGGACGAATTCTGTGCCCGCTTCCCCTTTGTGGAAACGGATGACCAGTCCCGCGCCATATCCGATGTGCTGGAGGATATGTCCTCGGGCAGGCCCATGGACCGGCTGGTGTGTGGCGATGTGGGTTTTGGCAAGACGGAAGTCGCACTCCGGGCCGCCTTTGTGGCGGCCATGTCCGGCGGGCAGGTGGCGGTGGTTGTGCCCACCACCCTGCTGGCCCGCCAGCACTACCGGACCTTTGCCGCGCGCTTTGAGGGCTTTCCCATAAAAGTAGCGCAACTCTCGCGCATGGTCACGGGCAAGGAGGCAACGGAGGTGCGCAAAGGGCTGGCCGATGGCACCGTGAATGTGGTGATCGGCACCCACGCCCTGCTGGCCAAGACGGTCAGGTTCGCATCACTCGAACTGCTGATTATTGATGAGGAACAGCACTTTGGCGTGTCGCACAAGGAAAAGCTGAAAGCCCTGCGCGAGGACGTGCATGTGCTCACCCTTTCCGCCACTCCCTTGCCACGCACACTCCAGCTTTCGCTTTCTGGCGTGCGGGAAATGAGCCTGATTGCAACCCCGCCAACCGACCGGCTGGCCGTGCGGACGTTCATCATGCCGTTTGACAGCGTGGTTATCCGCGAGGCCATTCAGCGTGAACGCTTCCGGGGTGGGCAAATTTTCTGTGTTGCTCCGCGGATAGAGGACCTGGACCGGCTGGCCGAACGCCTGACCAGCATTGTGCCCGATGCCCGGCTTGTGCAGGCGCATGGTCGTCTCTCGCCCACCGAACTGGAACGGGTGATGACCGAGTTTTCCGATGGCAAATATGACATCCTGCTGTCCACCAATATTGTGGAAAGCGGGCTGGACATGCCCGCGGTGAATACGCTCATCATTCATCGGGCCGACATGTTCGGTCTGGGCCAGCTTTACCAGCTGCGCGGTCGGGTGGGGCGTGGCAAGCAGCGCGGCTACGCATATCTTACGTGGCCCCAGACCCATGCTCTTTCCCCTTCGGCGCAAAAGCGGCTGGAGGTCATGCAAACGCTCGACACACTCGGAGCGGGCTTTACGCTGGCATCGCATGACCTTGACCTGCGCGGCGCGGGCAACCTGCTGGGTGACCAGCAGTCTGGCCATGTGCGCGAAGTGGGGATTGAGCTGTACCAGCAGATGCTCGAAGACGCGGTGGCCGACCTCCGCAGCGACAAGGGGCGCAACGCGGAGAACGACCGCGGCTGGACCCCCAATATTGTCATGGGTCTGCCCGTGCTGATCCCCGACGCCTATGTGCCGGACCTGCCGGTGCGTCTTGGTCTTTACCGTAGAATCAGTGCGTTAGCCTCAGATGCTGAGTTGGAGGCTATGGAAGCGGAACTGGTGGACCGGTTTGGCTCGGTTCCAGAAGAAGTTAAAAATCTTCTCGATATTGTTGATCTTAAAAGATTTTGCCGTCAGGCGGGGGTGGAGCGGGTGGAGGCAGGCCCCAAGGGCATGGTGCTCCAGTTCCGCAACAACAGTTTTGCCAACCCCGGCGGTCTGGTGCAGTGGATGGGGCGCTGGAAAGATGGCGTGGTCCGCCTGCGGCCCGACCATAAAATGGCCGTGGTGCGCGAATTGACCAACGTGCAGCGCATTGACCTTGCCCGCAAGGTGCTCAAGGAGCTTGCCCATATGTGCGAACGCGAGATGGCCTGAAGCCTTCCCGCTCAGCCACCTGCCAGAGCGCAGGCTCCTCCGCACGTTACCGCCAGTGCGGAGGAGCCGTTATTATTTGATGGGGAGCGGAAAGCCGTTAACCGTAAGCACGCCACCTTCCCATGTGGTGTCCCAGGTGTTCTGCTCGCCCGAGCGGTGGCTGACCAGCCTGCCCAGAACAAGGCCCGCGGCCAGCTTCATCTGATGGGTGGCGCGGGCTTTTTCAATCAGCTCTTCCAGGTTGGTGATTTCCAGATGCCCCTTGGCGGATGTGGCCGCGACATCCCCCGTAAGCGTTGCCTGGCCATGCCCCTGCAGGTGCACCGTGCCTTCGGATGCCTCAAAGTTGGTAATGGTGGCATGCACGGCGGGGGCTGCGGTGCTGCGCCCGCCTACGGCGCTGACCAATGCGGGAATTTCCGCTGTGGGGAGCGAGAACGCCGCACGCGCGCTGGAAGGCAGGAGTTGCTGGTTGGCAACATTATGGAAGGACAGGCCATTCATGCCCAGCGTTGCCGCGCTGGTGCGCGGGGTGGCCGCACCCTGCATCTGGTAGTGCGCCGTGGCAACGCTCACATGGGCCGCGCCATGCTCGATGGTGGCGTTGTTCCATGTCAGGTCATAGGTTCCACCAGACTGAAGGCCGCTGGCAACCTGGCTGCCTTGCTCCAAAAGCCATTGCGTGCAGGCTGCATTGTGTTGGCCGGTCATGGCCGAAACCAGCAGGAGGGATGCCGCCTGCGCCAGGTCCTGCGTGGCTTGCGGGCTGGATACCGGGCCTGCAAAGACCAGCTTTTTTACATGCAGGCTGGTGATCCCGTTGGGGGAGCTGACAATCAGGTCATGGTAAATCAGGCCTTTTGGAGTGTCCTCCTCCGAACTGGCGCGCACATTCGCGCAGCCAGAGGGAGGGGCGGCAAGGGCGATTTCTGCGGGGGCGATGGCGCACAGACTCACGACCCCGAGAAGATGGAGGGAAAAAGGAGAGTTCTGCTTCATTTCGCAAGGAAGGTGCCGTAAGTAAAAATTGCAGGCAACACAAGATTATCATGGAAGAGCCACAACCGTGCGGTTTTTAAAGATTGACCCCTTTTTGCTGGGGCTGCTGGCCTCCGTTCTGCTGGCGACCGCTGTGCCGTGCCATGGGGCGGCGGTGCCGGTTTTTCACTGGTTGTCCATGGCGTTGATCGCGCTCATGTTTTTTTTGCAAGGGGCGCGGCTGTCGCGCAAGGCTGTGCTGGACGGGATGGTGGCATGGAAGCTGCACCTGCTTATTCTGGGCTGCACGTTTGTGCTGTTTCCACTTCTGGGGCTTGCAGCCCACGCCCTGTTCCCTGGCCTGTTGCAGCCGGAAGTCTGGATGGGTGTGCTGTTCCTGTGCTGCCTGCCGTCCACGGTGCAGTCCTCCATTGCGTTTACCTCCATTGGTGGGGGTAATGTGCCTGCGGCTGTGTGTGCGGCCACGGCGTCCAATGTGTTCGGTATTTTCATCACGCCGGTTTTGGTGGGGCTGGTGCTGAGCCAGCATGGCCAGACAACGGGCAACCCGCTCGATATTGTGTACCAGCTTCTGCTTCCGTTCATTCTGGGGCAGGTGTTGCAGCCTTGGCTGGGGGCCTGGGCGCACCGGAACAAGAAAATTCTGTCCTTCTCCGACCGGGGCTCCGTTCTGGTGGTGGTGTACACAGCCTTCAGCGATGCAGTCATGCAGGGGTTGTGGCACCGCCTGCCCATAGCCGAACTGGGGCTGATTGCCGTGGCCGATACGGTTTTGCTGTTCAGCGTGCTGGCCCTGACCATTTTTGGTGGTCGCCTGATTGGCCTGCCCCTGAAGGACGAAATTGCCGTGGTGTTCTGTGGTTCCAAAAAAACATTGGCGTCTGGCGTGCCCATGGCCAATGTTCTGTTCCCGCCTGCATCCGTGGGGGTTATTGTTCTGCCGCTCATGCTGTATCACCAGATCCAGCTTTTTGTCTGCGCCGTGCTGGCCCGCAGGTTTGCACGGCTTGGCGAGGAGCGGGAGGCCGCATCCACAAAGCCTGCGCAATAGTCTGGCCAGGGTGCGTCTGTTTTGAATTCATGCGAGGGGAGCGGGGGTGTGGCGGGTCTGGATCCTGAAGACTGGGAAGAACTGAAAGCTCAGGGGCACCAGATGCTGGAGGACATGCTGGAGAACATCCGGCATGTGTCCCAGGGGCCTGTGTGGCAGCCTATGCCCGCTTCCGTGCGCGAGGCGTTTAAAACGGCGCCTCTGCCCGATACGGGGCAGGAACTGGGCACGCTGTATCAGCAGTTTGCCAGCATGGTGCAGCCTTATGCCGTGGGGAACAGGCACCCACGCTTTATGGGCTGGGTGCATGGGGGTGGTACGGCGCAGGGCATGCTGGCCGAAATGCTGGCGGCCGGGCTGAACGCCAACCTGGGTGGGCGCGACCATGCGCCTGTCGAGGTCGAGCGTATGGTTATCCGCTGGGCGGCGGAGATGTTCGGCTTCCCCCCCGAGGCAACGGGGCTGCTGGTGACCGGTTCCTCCATGGCCAATTTTATTGCCATCCTGACCGCCACCCGCAACGTTGCGGATGGGCAGGCCCTGCGGCAGCACGGTGTTGGGGGGCGCAGGCTGGTGGGCTATGCGGGCGAGAGTGCGCATGGTTGTGTGGCCCGGGCGTTTGACATGGCGGGGTTGGGCGAGCAGGCGTTGCGGCGCGTACCAATGGACGCCACGTTCCGTATGGACATGACTGCCCTTGAAAGCCTGATTGCGCAGGACAGGGCCGCGGGTTTTGAGCCGTTCCTGGTTGTGGGTACGGCAGGCACCGTGGACACGGGCAGCATAGACCCGCTGGACGCACTGGCCGACCTGGCCGCGCGGGAAGGGATGTGGTTCCATGTCGATGGCGCTTTTGGCGCGCTGGCAAAGCTTGCCCCCGACCTGGCTCCCCTGCTGGCAGGCCTTGAACGGGCCGATAGTCTGGCCTTTGACTTTCATAAATGGGCGCAGGTTCCATACGATGCGGGCTGTGTGCTGGTGCGTGAGCCGGGCAGGCAGGCGGCGGCGTTTGCGCAGTCCCTGGCATACCTCTCGCGCGAGGACAGGGGGCTCGCGGCCGGGGCTCCATGGTTTTGTGATCTGGGGCCAGACCTCTCCCGCGGGTTCCGGGCGCTCAAGGTCTGGTTTGCGCTGGCCGGGTTTGGCGCGCGGGAACTGGGGCAGGTCGTAACCCGGTCCTGTGCCCTGGCGCGGGGGCTGGCCTCGCAGGTGCAGGCTATTCCACGGCTGGAGCTGCTCGCGCCTGTTACATTGAATGTTGTATGCCTGCGGGTGGTGGTCCCCGAGGTGGATGACCTGGACTGGCTGAATGGCGAACTTGTGAAGGATTTGCAGGTCAGTGGAGTGGTTGCCCCGTCCACAACCCGTATTGGCGGTGTGCTGGCCATTCGTGTGGCCCTTGTAAACCACCGCACGACCGAGGCCGATGTCACTATTCTGCTCGACGCTCTCCATTCCTTTCTGGAGGTGCGTCTGGCGCATGTGAAAATGATGAAGACGCTGGAGAGCCTGGCCGGGGCCTAGCCCCGCTTGCGCAAGTGTTTTTCGTCAAACAGGGCAGACAGGGACTGGAGCATGGTCCCGCCCAGTTCCTCCGCGTCGGTAATGGTGACCGCGCGCTGGTAGTAGCGCGTCACGTCATGGCCAATACCAATGGCGGTCAGTTCCACCGGGCTGCGGTTTTCAATCATGTGTATGACCTCGCGCAGGTGGTCCTCAAGGTAAGAGGTGGGGTTGACTGAAAGCGTGCTGTCATCCACCGGAGCACCGTCGGAGATAACCATAAGGATCTTGCGCGCCTCGGGGCGGCTTTTTACCCGGCGCCATGCCCAGAGCAGGGCTTCGCCATCAATGTTTTCCTTCAGCAGCCCTTCACGCAGCATCAGGCCCAGGTTGGTGCGCGCCCGCCGCCACGGCGTGTCCGCCCCCTTGTAGACAATATGGCGCAGGTCGTTCAGGCGGCCCGGGTTTTCGGGTTTGTTGTTCTGCACCCATAATTCCCGGCTTTGCCCACCTTTCCATGCGCGGGTGGTAAAGCCCAGAATTTCCACCTTTACGCCACAGCGCTCTAATGTACGGGCCAGAATATCCCCACAGGATGCGGCAACGGAAATGGGGCGACCACGCATGGAGCCTGAATTGTCAATCAGCAAGGAGACAACCGTGTCGCGGAACTCCGTATCCTTCTCCTGCTTGTAGGAAAGGGAAAGGCGCGGGTTGACCACAATGCGCGAGAGCCTGCCCGCATCAAGCATGCCCTCTTCCAGGTCAAATGACCACGAGCGGGTCTGCTGGGCCATCAGGCGGCGCTGGAGCCGGTTGGCAAGGCGGGAGACAACCCCGTGCAGCGTTGCAAGCTGAAGGTCCAGCTGGTGCCGCAGGCGGGAAAGCTCCTCGGGGTCGCACAGGTTTTCGGCCAGGATTTCTTCATCAAAACCAGTGGTGTAGGCGTGGTAGCCTTTGGCGGTCTGGCCTGCCTCTATTTCCTTGCGGTTGCCTGGGCCTGCGGCATCACCCGTGCCTTCGGCGGAGCCGGAGTCCTGCTCCACCTCGGGTGTATTGTCTGCGGCATCCGCGCTGCCCGCCATGAGCTGGGGTTCGGAGACGGCGTCTGACAGGTCGGGGGCAGCGCCGGAGGTCTCGTCCTCCTGCTCGGGGGGGGGCTGTTCGTTATCATCCTCGTTCGAGTCCGGGGCGGAGCCGGAGTTGTCTTCCTCATCCTCCTGATCGGAGAGGGAGTCGTCATCGGTCAGCGCGCAGGCTGCCAGCAGTTTGCGTGTCGCGCGCGAGTAGGCCTTCTGGCTGTCCTGGTCGGTTGCCAGCGCGTCCAGCGCGTCCAGCGCGGTTTGGGGCAGTGTCCGTTTCCACTGTTCCATGATGGTGCGCGCGGAGTCGGGCAGGGGTTCCCCCGTCAGCTTTTCGCGCGCCAGCAACTCCAGCCCCACAACGGGGGAAAGCTGGGCCGCATCGGTCATGTGGTCCAGGCCAGCGGCGCGGACCTCCTGTTCCAGTCTTTGGCGCAGGTTGGCCGCGACCCCTTTCATGTGGCGCGCACCTATGGCCTCAACACGGGCCTGTTCCAGTGCGTCATAGACCTCGCGGGCAATGGTGTCGGCCGGGCGGCGGGCCGCGTGGAGGTCGAAGTCATGGTGTTTCAGCCTCAGCGCCTGCGCATCGGCCGCACCGCGCAGGCGCTGGGTTTCCTCCTCGTTCAGATTGAGCGAGGGGGAGGAGAGGCGGATTTTCTCTCCCAGGCTGATCGGGGCCATGGGCATGTTGCCGCTATGGAAGGAAACATCCGTCTCCTTGCGCCCGCCAAGGGCGCGCAGCGTTGCCTCCGTTGCCTGTTTAAAGGCATCGGCCCGCTTTTCCGCTTCCTCGCGCGAGAGGCGGATGGGTGAGTTGCCCGTATCTTTTGCCTGATCGGCCATAACGCCCCCTGTCTGTTTGTCGTCTTTTTCAGGCAGAGCGTTTGGGCAGGGGGCTGCTGTTGAAGCAACGCTGGTAATATTCCGCCACCATGCCGCGTTCGGCCTCGTCACATTTGTTGAGGAATGTCACGCGGAAGGCAAAGGCCAGATCCTTGAAAATCCGGTCATTTTCCGCCCAGGCGATAACCGAGCGCGGAGACATGACGGTGGACAGGTCGCCTGCCATGAAACCGGCGCGTGTCAGCCCGGCAAGGGCGACCATGTTGTCAATTTTTTCCCGCATGGCCTTGTCATCGTGGGCAATGCCCAGGCGGGAGCAGACAATGCCCACCTCCTGCTTGTGGGGCAGGTAGTTGAGCGAGGTTACAATGTTCCAGCGGTCCATCTGCCCCTGATTGATCTGCTGGGTGCCGTGATACAGGCCCGTTGTATCTCCCAGCCCCACCGTGTTGGCGGTGGAGAACAGGCGGAACCACGGGTTGGGGGTAATGACCCGGTTCTGGTCGAGCAGGGTCAGCTTGCCTTCCACTTCCAAAATGCGCTGGATGACAAACATCACGTCCGGGCGGCCTGCATCATATTCATCAAACACAAGCGCGCAGGGGCGTTGCAGGCACCACGGCAGCAGTCCTTCCTGGAACTCGGTGATCTGCTGGCCATCCTTGACCACAATGGCGTCCTTGCCCACCAGGTCTATGCGCGAGACATGGCTGTCCAGGTTGATGCGGATGCACGGCCAGTTCAGGCGTGCGGCAATCTGCTCCACATGGGAGGATTTGCCCGTACCGTGGAAGCCCTGCACCATAACGCGGCGGTTGAAGGCAAAGCCCGCCAGAATGGCCAGTGTCGTGTCGTGGTCAAACAGATAGGCCGTATCAACTGGCGGCACATGCTCGGTACGGAGGGAGAAGGCGGGAACCTTCATGTCGGACTCGATCCCGAACACATCGCGGACGCTGACTTCCATATCCGGGACGGAAACCGCCGAAATGGGCGGAAGATCAAGGGCTGCTGTCTGGGGGATGGAATCCGTCATGATTATCCGTCTGATCGTAAGGGGTTCAAAACAAAACCGATGGTACGCGCTGGAGCAGGATACATGACATGATCAGCCTGCTTTTTCGAGTTCTTCCGTCTGCAGATGTGCCTTCACGGTAGTGAAAGCAACATTGATCATTTTCAGACGTTCCTCCGCCGCGAGGTCACCCTGGTTGGTGTCGGGGTGGTGCTTGCGGGCAAGGGCGCGGTAATGGGCCTTGGCGTTTGCCAGGGTGACCGGCCAGTCCAGCCCCAGAATGGCCAGCGGCTCACGCAAATGGGCGGGTATGCGCGGCTCGGCCTGCGCGCGGGCGCGTTCGGCGCGGGCGCGGCGGTTCTGGCCCAGTATGTCCAGCGGGTCCAGAATATCTTCCTCACTGGGCATGGTGCGCTTGCCCGGTCCTGGGCCCTGGCCGAACGTCCATGTCGGCCGGTCCCAGCTGACATCGGCCCGCAGATGCGCTTCGATCTGGCCGGGGGACATGCCTTTGTAATAGTCCCACCGCGCATTATATTCCCGGACATGCTCAAGGCAGAACCAATAGTACTGGTTCAGGCTATCGCGGGAACGAGGCGCGCGGTATCCTGCCGGGCTTGTGCAGTCCGGCATGTCGCAGCAGCGCTGCGGCGCGTTGGGATCGGGATCAAACGCGCGGGGACGGGTGTTCCTTCGCTTCATCATTCATCGTTATTTGCGTTGCAAATGCTTCGGTCGCAAGAGGTGAGTTAGCATATGACCAGTCTTTCAGACTCCACATCCCGTTCCGCATCGGGTGTCTCGCGCGCCCAGCGGGTGCGCAAAGTGCTGGAAACGGCGCTTTTTCCCGTCCTGTTGGACATAGAGGACGAAAGCCACCGCCATGCCCACCATGTGGAGCAGACACGTGGCCCCAACGCGGGTGCGACGGAAACCCACTTTCGCCTCCACATTGTTTCCCCTGTTTTTGAGGGCATGAGTCGCGTGGCGCGTTCGCGCAGGGTGCACGAGCTGTTAGCGCCCGAACTGGCGGATGGCCTGCATGCTCTGGCCCTGACGCTGCGCACCCCGGCGGAAGAAGAGGCCCGTGCATGAGCCCGAGGCTGCTCAGGCGTCGCTCCCTGCTTGCCCTGGCGCCATTGCTGTTCGCGGCCTGCGCTGCGCCACAGGTGGATAATGGGCGTTATGGCGCCACGGTCAGTCGGGTGGAGGCGTATTTCCGCACTGTCAACCTGCAAGACGTGCCGTTTACGCAGGTATGGCCCAATGGCGGCACCGGGGGCGGGATTCTTACCTACCGGCCGGGTTATCTGGACATGCGCTTTACCACTCCGCATGAGATGGAACTCAAGGCAGCGGGGCGGGCTGCCGTGTTTACAGATGCCCAGAACGGCTCCGAAACCCATATGGGGCTGGGCCATAGTGCCCTGGGGCTGTTGCTGGGCAACCCTGTGCGCCTGTCCGGCCCTGTTATGGTAACCGATGTTCAGCAACCGGCCGGCATGGTCCAGCTTTCACTGACCAGAGCGGACAACCCCTCCCAGGGGCTGGTCACGCTCCGATTCAGGGATACGGGCAGGACCCTGAGCCTGTATGACGTGCGTATTCTGGACGAGCAGCGCAAACTTACGCAAATTCGACTGGACCCGGTGTAAGCTCCACAATACTCGGGGCCGATGGCGTGGCGCCAAATACAGTGAGCCACGCCGCAGCCAGCGCCTGGTCCAGATCGGCCATGCTGGCCCTGATTCCCAGCTTTTCAAAGCTGGTAACACCATAGTCGCGAATACCGCAGGGGACGATGCCCTCAAAATCCGGCAGGGCGGGGGCCAGATTGATCGCAACCCCGTGCCAGCTGACCCAGCGGGACACACGCACGCCAATGGCTGCGATTTTTTCCTCCCCTCCGGTGTGCGGGTTGGTAACCCAGACACCCACCCGGCCTTCGCGCACTTCTCCTCGCAGGCCAAAGCTTGCCAGAGCCGTAATGATCCATGCCTCCAGTGCTTGCACATAGGCCCGCAGGTCGCGCGCGGGGGTGTTGCCGTGGGGGCGTTGCAGGTCAAGCATGACGTAGGCCGTGCGCTGGCCCGGCCCGTGGTAAGTCCACTGTCCGCCACGGCCCGCATGGTAGGTGGGGTAGCCCGCGGGGTTGAACAGGTCCTCCGCCCTGGCCGATGTGCCCGATGTATAAAGGGGCGGGTGCTCCAGCAGCCACACGCGCTCGGCGGCCTCTCCTGCCCGTATGGCTTTGGCAATCTGTTCCATTCTGCTCAGGGCGGCAGGGTAGGGGACCAGTTTTTTGCTTGTTTCCCATAAAATTTGTTCTTTGGTCATTGCCGCCTGCTTATGGTTCGGTTATAGGGCTTCGTATCACACGGTATCGCCTTTTTTGATACCGTTTGTCACGTGCGGTCGTGGCGGAATGGTAGACGCGCAAGCTTGAGGTGCTTGTGGGGGAAACCTCGTGGAAGTTCGAGTCTTCTCGACCGCACCATTTTCTTTCATGACAAAACCTAATGTTATGAACGGCAAAGGGCTGGCGCCTTGAGCCGTTTTTTTTCGTTCATTCGCATTTTTCTGCAGATTGGGCGGGATTTGTCACATTCACGCCGTTCTTTTGCTGTTTGTTGCGGTGTAGAAGCATGGTTGCAGTTGTGTAAAAGACCATGCCAGTAGGCCACGGATATATAAGGCATGATGCCAGGTAACATTGGCAGTAGCCTTGATCTTATTTCGGCACTGGTGGCATGGGGGCCTGTAACCTCATGTTTTGGACAGGCCGGTTCGGGTGGTCTTAGGTTTAACTTGATTTAAAGGTGTTATATTCGTGTCCAATCACAAGCCTTTACGTAAAGCGGTCCTGCCGGTTGCAGGACTGGGAACGCGCTTTTTGCCAGCCACCAAGGCCATGCCAAAAGAAATGCTGCCGGTCGTGGACAAACCCCTTATTCAATACGCGATTGATGAAGCACGGGCCGCAGGTATTGAGGAATTCTGCCTGATTACCGGCCGCGGAAAAGATTCCCTGATCGATTATTTCGATATTGCCTACGAGCTTGAAAGCACGCTCAAGGAACGCAACAAGATTGACTGCCTGGAAGCGCTGGAGCCGAGCAGTATTCCCGCAGGTTCGCTCATGGCCGTGCGCCAGCAGGAGCCCCTTGGCCTGGGCCACGCCATCTGGTGCGCGCGTTCCTTTATCGGGGACGACCCGTTTGCCATTTTGCTGCCAGATGACATGGTGATGTCGCAAAAAGGCTGCCTGAAGCAACTGGCCGATGCCTATTACGAAACCGGGGGCAACGTGGTTGCCGTGTCCGAAGTGCCGCGTGAGCATACCAACCGCTATGGTATTCTCGACACCGGCAAGGATGATGGCCGCCTTGTGGAAGTGAAGGGGCTGGTTGAAAAACCCAAGCCTGAAGATGCACCGTCCAACCTGTCCATTATCGGTCGTTATATTCTGACCCCCGATGTCATGCCGCATCTTGCCAAGCTGGAAAAAGGTGCGGGGGGAGAAGTGCAACTGACGGACGCCATGGCCAAAACCATTGGTCACGTGCCGTTCTATGGCCTGCGGTATGAGGGCACACGGTACGATTGTGGCAACAAGCTCGGCTTCCTTGAGGCACAGATCGCCTTTGCGCTGGAACGGCCCGAACTGGCTGATGGCGTGCGCGAATTCCTCAAGAAATACGAGGGGTAGGACTGATGCCGTTTGCTCATGCTTTTGACGGCACAAGCCTGCGTGAATACGATATTCGCGGGATTGTCGGCACAACACTGAGTGCGGAAGATGCGTTTGCCATTGGCCGCACATTTGGCAGTCTTGTGCGCCGCAATGGCGGCAAAACGCTGGTTGTGGGCTACGATGGCCGCCTGTCTTCCCCCATGCTGGAAGACGCCCTTGTCAAAGGCGCTCTGGAGTGTGGGCTGGACGTTACGCGCGTGGGTTGCGGGCCAACCCCCATGCTGTATTACGCATCGGCAACGCTCAATGCGGATGGCGCCATTATGGTGACGGGCAGCCACAACCCGCCCAACTACAATGGCTTCAAGATGATGCTGGCTGGCAAGCCGTTCTTTGGTGCCCAGATCCGCGAGTTGGGGGACCTGTCGGCCAAGGGGGACGTGGTTGCGACGGAAAAAGGCACGGTCCGCACGATTGATGTGCGCGATGAATACGTCAAACGCCTTGTAAAGGATTATGACGGCGGCACGCGCAAGCTCAAGATCGTCTGGGACAACGGCAACAGCTCCGCTGGCGAGGTTCTGGAAAAAATGGTGGCGGCCCTGCCCGGTGAGCATATTGTGCTCAATGCCGCCATTGACGGCACGTTCCCTGCCCACCACCCTGACCCCACGGTCGCCAAAAACCTTGAGCAGCTTATTGCCGCGGTCAAGGACAACCACGCTGACCTGGGTATTGCCTTTGATGGCGATGCCGACCGGATCGGTCTGGTGGATAACAAGGGCGAAATCCTGTGGGGCGACCAGATTCTGGTTCTGCTGGCGCGTGATGTGCTTAAAAGCCATTCCGGCGCCACCATTATTGCCGATGTAAAGGCCAGCCAGGTTCTGTTTGATGAGGTGACGCGCGCTGGTGGCAAGCCGCTCATGTGGCGGACGGGACATTCGCTCATCAAATCCAAGATGGCGGAAACCGGCTCCCCGCTGGCCGGGGAAATGTCGGGCCATATCTTCTTTGCCGATAAATGGTACGGCTTTGACGATGGCCTTTACGCCGGTGTGCGTGTGCTTGGCATTGTGGCCCGTTCGGATGAGCCGCTTTCCGCTTTCCGCGAGGGGCTGCCTGCAACGCTGTCCACGCCGGAAGTGCGCTTTGACTGCGATGACCATCGCAAGTTCAAGGTGATTGAGGACGTGGCCGAGCGCCTGCGCAAAGCCGGTGCCGATGTGTCCGAAATTGATGGCGTGCGTGTGAACACAGCCGATGGCTGGTGGCTTTTGCGCGCGTCCAACACCCAGGCCGTGCTGGTTGCCCGCGCCGAAGGGCAGGATGACGCAGGGCTGGAACGGCTGAAGGGGGCTCTGGTGGAGCAACTGGAACTGTCTGGCCTGTCCAGGCCCGATTTTTCGGGCAATAACGCCGGGCACTGAAATTAAAGCGGTTTTCAGCTTGTCTGGCGTATGCGGCCCGCTTGACGCGGGCCGTATGTTTTTTGCAGGGCAGGGTATTGTTTCCTCTGTGCCGGAGTGTTCTTTTGCATTTTCATGCTGCAGAGGTTTCTGATATAAAGTGTACCTATGTTGTCCTCTTTAATGGACCCCGCCGGAAGGCGGATTTCCTACCTCCGTCTTTCTGTAACTGACAGGTGTGACATGCGGTGTGTTTACTGCATGTCCGAACACATGTCGTTTTTGCCTCGGGCGGATGTGCTGGATTTTGAGGAGCTTTTGCGCCTGAGCCGGGTTTTTGTGAATCATGGCGTGCGCAGGCTGCGCATTACGGGTGGTGAGCCGCTGGTCCGGCGGGATATTGGTTTTTTCTTCAAGGAACTGGGAGCATGGCTGCGCCTGCCCGAGCAGTCCGGGAGGCTGGATGAGCTGACGCTCACAACCAACGGCAGCCAGTTGGCGCATTACGCGCCCATTCTGGCGCAGGCGGGTGTCAGGCGCGTGAATGTCAGCCTGGATTCCCTGGATGAAGAGCGCTTCGCCAGATTGACCCGCAGAGGCAGGCTTGCCGCAACGCTTGCGGGCATACAGGCCGCGCGGGCTGCGGGCTTGGCCGTGCGGGTGAACACCGTGGCCATGGCGGGCGTGAATGATGATGAGTTTGACGCGCTCCTGGCCTGGTGTGGGCAAATTGGCGCCGATCTGTGCCTGATCGAGACCATGCCCATGGGAGAAACAGGTGAGGACCGGGCGGCCCAGTATCTTTCGCTCGATGCTGTGCGCCAGAACCTGTCCCGGCGTTGGACGCTTGAACCTCTGGACTACCAGACCGGTGGTCCCGCGCGCTATGTGCGTGTGGCGCAAACAGGCCGGCGTCTGGGCTTTATTACGCCCATGAGCCATAATTTCTGCGCATCGTGCAACCGTGTGCGCCTATCCTGTACCGGGCAGCTTTATACCTGCCTTGGGCAGGAGGAAGGCATGGACCTGCGCCACCTCATGCGTGGGGGTGCCACCGATTCCGCCCTGGAAGTGGCCATACAGCAGGCCATAGCCCGCAAGCCCGTAAGCCATGACTTTTTGCTGGATGGCTTAACAGGCACCGTCTCCGGCCCGCAAAGGCATATGAGTGTGACAGGCGGTTGAGGGAAGCAGGTTTGTGTGGCTCCCGAAGTGGCTCCCGGATTGCCGCGCAGGATTCAGGTACTGGGTTCGGGCGGTTGGTTCAGGGCGTCATGCAAGGAATGCTGGAACTGGCCCGGCTGCAACGGCACGGGTTGGGTTGGTGCGGGCGCCCAGCCGGATAAAACAGCCATATGCAGGGGCATGGCAAAGCTGTCGGCCTCCGGTTTTTCCAGCTCAGCCGCTGTGGCGGGGAACAACAGGCATGGGGCTGGGGTCTGCATGCGCTGGACCAGCGCATTTGTTTCACCCGCCGCGCGCAGATCCGCCATGAGTGCTGCGAGGGAGCGGTAGCGCAGGTCCAGTTGTTCGGTATCAATGACTGGCAGGGCAAATCCGGCCCGCTGCATAAGCTGCGCACAACTCTGCTGCGTGGGGAAAGGCGATATACGTGGCGAGACCCCGTCACTCACGGCCAGTTCGGCCGCCTCCAGCGCCGTGCGCAGGGGGCGCAATGTTGGCAGTATGGGCATGCTGGCCAAGAACAGGCCATCTGGCCGGAGCACATGCCGGATCTGGCTGAACACGCCGGGCAGGTCATTGACCCAGTGCAGGGACAGGTTGGCAACGACCAGATCAAAGCTTTGCGGGGCAAAGGGCAGCCATTCCTCATCCGCGCAGACACGCAGTCCGGTTGAGCGCGCCACAAGCCTTGGAGACAGGTCCGTGCTGATTGTGCAGATGCCCCGCGCGGCAAGGCGCTGGCTGGTTATGCCGCGCCCCCCTATGTCCAGCGCCGTGGAAAAAGTCCGTATCATGTCATCCAGGCGGTCGAGCAGCAGGTCGGTTGCAATGCTCAGGACCGGCTGCACGGTGTCCTGCATGTGCGCGGCACGATCCCGGTGCCGCCTGACGGCCTTGCGATCAAAAATAACAGGTGTATCCATAAAGGCAGATGTGCGCGTATCCATGCTTTTTGCCAAGCTGTCCGCCATGACAAACCTGTGTTTGCGTCAGGTATGGGCATGATGGGGCGCCTGCGGTCCTGTGGGCAGGTGGCCCTGGGGCTGCTTTATCCACCTGCCTGCGTGCATTGTGGGGCGGAGGTGGTGCGCCATGGTCTGGTTTGTGCGTCCTGCTTTGCCCGTTTGCAGGTGGTTATTGCACCGTTTTGCAGGGCATGCGCGGTGCCGCAGGTCAGTGTTGCCATGCTTGGCGCGGCGGGCCTGTGCCCGGCATGCGAGCGGCACCACCCCGTATGGGGGCAGGCGCGTGCGGCCCTTGTTTATGATAGTGTGGCAAGAGAGCTGATTCTAAAGCTTAAATATACTGACCAGATAGATAATGCCGCGTTCCTTGCCCAGCAGATGGCGCGGGTCGGGGGGGATATTCTGGTTCCCGGCGCGCTTGTGGTGCCTGTGCCCGTACATCGCTGGCGCCTGTTCAGGCGGCGTTACAACCAGGCAGCCTTGCTGGCGCAGAGGGTAGCAAAACTGAGCGGCCTGCAGTGCCAGCCTGATGTATTGGCGTGTGTGCGGCGCACAGTGCCTTTGGCATCATTCTCCCGCGAGGCCCGGCGGGAGGAAGTGGCGCAGGCCATCATGGTGCGTACACCAAGGCAGGCTCTGGTACGTGGGCGCGATATTGTTGTGGTGGATGACCTGCTGACAACGGGGGCCACGGCTGCTGCGTGTACCAACGCGCTGCTCCATGCCGGAGCGCGGAGTGTCAGCCTGCTTGTGGCGGGGGTGGTGCCAGCCCGACCGGATATTGATATCGACCAGCCCGGCTAGACATACCAGACGAAGGCCATAACATGGTCCGCGAAAAGTGGATTGAATCCATAATTGAGAATCAGTAAGGACAGCTTATGCCCGAAATCAAGATTTATACCCAACCCGGTTGCCCCTATTGCAGGCGGGCTGTTGCCTTGCTGGAAAGCAAGAACATACCGTTTACCGAGGTCAATGCACCACGCGGCACGGCCGAGCGAAGCGAAGCCACTGAACTGTCTGGCGGGCAGACCACGGTGCCCCAGACATTTGTGGACGGCAAGGCTCTTGGCGGGTGTGATGACCTGATGCGGCTTGAACGCACAGGCAACTGAATGGACTGCTGGGCCTGAGCTGATTTTTGTCCCGACC
>CALCDN010000045.1 GCA_937900755.1 uncultured Acetobacter sp.
GCCCCTGATCGAGCTTGTGGCGGGCACGCCGCAGGCGGAATGGAAGGCTCCTGTGGACCGTATTGCCCACCAGGCCCTTGCGCGCAAAAAAGAAGTGCTCTTTGTTGTGAACTGTCTGGTACCCGCACAGGCCGGGCCGGACCAGGGGGGGACGGAGGCCGAACAGGCCGCCCTGCTTGACCTGGTCCGCCACGATGGCCACGCCGTTATGCAGGAACTGATAGACGCAGGTGCTCCCGAAGCACAGGTGGAAATGTCCGCTATGCCGGATTCGTCGGTGACGAAGCCAACCGTAAGGGTGTATGTGCGGTAGGTTGCCTAACCGGAACACTCAAGTATGAAGACAAAAGGCCAGACGGCCGATGGGTAAGCCCATGCCCCGACCGTTTCTGACGAGAAGCGAGGAGAAACCAAGCGTGGGAGCGATCAAGAACGCCCGGCATCCTTTCTATGAACATTGCGAGGAAGCGCTGGGGCGGATCAAGCAGCAGGGGCGGTACAGAACCTTTACGCCACTGGCGCGTCAGGCAGAACGCTTTCCCCTGTACGAGGAATACGTGGCCAACATGCCCGAAGGGCGTGAGGTTATCGTCTGGTCCACCAACGACTATCTGGGCATGGGCGTTGTGCCCGAAGTGCAGGAAGCCGCCATTGCCGCCATCCGCGAGCATGGTGCCGGGGCCGGGGGCACGCGCAACATCGCGGGCACCAGCCCACTGCATAACCAGCTGGAGGCCGAACTTGCCGCCCTGCATGGCAAGGAGGCGGGGCTGCTCTTTATTTCGGGCTACGTGTCCAACCAGGCCAGCCTGCAGACAATCCTTATGTCCATGCCCGGCTGGATTTGCTTTTCCGACCGGCTGAACCATGCCTCCATGATCGCGGGCATCAAGGGCGCGCGGGGCTCCCAGACCGTTATTTTTGAACATAATGACCTGGTTGACCTGGAGGCAAAACTGGCCGCCGCACCCGTGGACGCCCCCAAGCTGATCGCGTTCGAGAGTGTGTACTCCATGGACGGGGACATGTCCGATATTGGCGCGATCTGTGCCCTGGCCAGAAAATACAATGCCCTGACCTACCTGGACGAAGTGCACGCCGTGGGGCTGTACGGGCAGGAAGGGGGCGGTGTCTCGCAGCGCGATGGGGTTGCGGATCAGGTGGATATTATCGAGGGCACGCTGGCCAAGGGGTTTGGCGTGCATGGTGGCTACATTACCGCCTCGGCTGAAATTGTGGATTTCCTGCGCTCAACGGCATCGGGTTTCATTTTCACCACGGCCCTGCCGCCATCCGTGGTTGGTGCGGCACTGGCCAGCGTGCGCAAGGTGCGGGCCGAAAACTGGCGCCGCGAGTCCCTGTTCGAGCGCGTGCACACCATGCGCCAGCGCCTGCGCGCGGCAGGTGTGCCCTTTACCATGACGCCAAGCCACATTGTGCCTATTCCCATTGGGGATGCCGAGCGCTGCAAGCGGATATGCCGCCGCCTTCTGGTGGAGTTTGGCCATTATGCAACGCCAATCAACTACCCGACCGTGCCTGAAGGCACCGAGCGCCTGCGCCTGACGCCCGGACCGTTCCATACCGATGAGATGATGGACGATATGGTAAGGGCACTCTCCCTTCTGCTCCGCGAGGAGGGGATTATTCCCGAACATATCACGCAAAAAATTGGAAAGGTGGCCTGAAGACCACCAGACCCCATTCAGGCTGAAGAGCCCTGGATTAAAAACCCTCCATGTAAAATGGAGGGTTTTTTTATTGCAGGTTATAATGAGCAGGCAGGTTATGCATGTTGGTTGTGATCTGTGCGAGTTCTGAAACATTGATGAACAGATTGTCGCAGATGGCGTTGGTGTTATGGACTGTCTCGTTATTCTTGGCGGTTGAGACATTGAGTTTTTGCATGATCTGGTGGAGTTGGTGAATCTCTTCTTTTTGTGCAATGGCGGTTTCTTCAAATTCCTTGAAAGACAGACTTATTTTTTCAACATGATGAATAATTCCCGCCAATGTCTGGGAGTTGTCGTTCATGGAGTCCGAGCAGTCGCTTATGGCGCTCTGGGAGTAGGCGATAAGGTTTTTTGTACGCAGCAGGGATTCCGATGTCATGCGTGAAAGATTGCGTATTTCCTGCGCGACAACACCAAACCCCGCGCTGTAGCTGCCCGCCTTGGAGGCTTCTATGGTCGCGTTGATGCCCAGGATATTGATCTGGGACGAGATGCTTTTCATGATATTGAGGATTTTTCCAATATCTTCCGACGCTTCTGATATTTTTTTGAATTTTTCTATGGTGTCGTTAATTTTTGTGCAGGATTCGCGGATATTTTCAGATGCAAATTGAACATAATTTCTGGACTGCTCCATTTTTATGTTCTGGTCTTCAGTTTTCTGGATGGTCAATTTTATTCTTCGGTCCGATTCCAAAAGGTGCTGGTTCTGCGTGTTGTTCCGCTCGGAAAGATTTTCGGACTCATCCTTGAGGTTGCGGGATTCCTCATTGATCGAGTGTGTCGCTGTCTGGATTTTATCAAGTGTTTCGTGGAGCGTTCGGGTTCTGGTCTGCAGCGTGTCGGAAATGCGATTGCTGTGGAGGTAGGACATCCGCATGAGGTCAAACGGGGTTGCCGTGCCAACGTAGGACTGGTTGTGCGTTATGATAAAAGACTTGTTTATGTCTGAAATTTTGTTGTTCAGGATTTCTTTTGTAAAATCCAGGATGGGGGTTCTGGCCTCCACCATCAAGGGATTGTCATCCATGAGGAGCGTTACAGGCCGCTTGTGGTACAGCGCGTAGGAAAACGGGCTGGACATAAGGGAGAGGAATTTTTGCCTTTCCACTACCCCGACAGGAATGTTCTGTGGGTTGATAATGCAAATATGATGGGTATCTGGATGGTTTTTGAAAATATCCATCACTGCGCCCCCAGACTCTGTCGGGCAGAGCCTGAAGCCATCTTGCGCGAGGGAACCCATGCTGAGCTGGTCGAATTTTTGCGGCAGGGTCATTTGTCTATTTTTTGTTAAAACAAAAGGGTTTATAAAGCTAATGTCAGTTTTTATGGTGAGTAAAGTGACAGTTTTATGTCGTGGAAGCCGCGGTAATTTTTAAGTGATCCCGGTGGTTTATGGGCAGTATGGCCCCCAGCGGCAACAGGGCCGGATATTTGAAATCTGGGTTGTTATATCGGCTGATTATGAGAATTTAATATAAAATTTTTATACCCGCCTGGCCGTGGGCATGGCGTACCCACGGCCAGGTCAGGCCCCGATGGAGGGGCTAGTGCGCGGGCTTCAGTTTTTCAACCGCGGCTTTCAGGTCTTCCAGAGAGACCGCGCCGGGAATGATCTGCTGGTCGCCAATAATGAAGGTTGGCGTGCCGTCCAGGTCAATCGAGCGGGCCAGGGCCACATTCTGGGCCAGCGCGGTGGAAACGGCGGGGCTTTTCATGTCCTTGACCAGCCGGTCCGCATCCAGCCCGGCCTGTGTGGCGGCGTGGCGAATCCGCTCCACGCCGGGGGCGGAGGTATCCGCCATAAGGGCCTGCTGGAACGGTTTGTAGGCGTTCTGCAGCCCAGCCGCCACAATGGCCTGGGAATCCAGCACGCTGTTTGGCCCCAGCACGGGAATGACCTTTTCCACCAGCCTCAGCTCCGGTTCGGCGGCGACCAGCGCATCCAGGTCGGGCAGAACCTTGCGGCAGTAGGGGCAGCGCGGGTCATAGAACTCGACCACGCTCAATGTGCCGTGCGGGTTGCCCAGAACAATGTCGGTCGTGCTGTTGCCAAACTGCGCCTTGTTATGGCGGACGACCTCCAGCGCGGATGTGGCCTTCTGCTCCGATGCCTTGCTCTGCATGGCGCTAACCGCATCGGTCAGGATCGTGGGGTCGGTTTTGAGCGCGTTGCGTACGATCGAAACAATTTCGGCCCGTTGGGCGGGAGTAAAACCGCCATCGGTTGTCGCCTGTGCCGCGGTTTGCCCGCCCAGCACAAGCAGGGTTGCCAGAGCGCCTGAAGCTGTCAGGCGATAGAATGATGAGATCAGTTTCTGCATGGTGTCCTTATCCGTAAAACAGGACGCTACGGTGCGCGCACCCCTTGGGGCAAGGGAATACAATAGTGTTCCGTGGGCAGGGTGCCACGCAAGTCTGTTGCTGAGTGCAAGAAAGCAGGGTAATCCAGCTAGGAGATTATAAAGTGGAAAAACGTCTGCCCGCCGGACGGGCCAGAAGTGGAGAGAGCTAGGCGTGGCTGCCCGATTCAACAAACACCGTTCTGTCCTGTCGCGCACCGGCGTGCCCGGTCGCTCCCGTGCGGCGGCACTCGCACTTGCCCTGACCGGCCTGCTGGCCGCCTGTGGAGGCCCCACGGATCAGGTCAGCCAGCCTGTGGTCAGCGGGTTTGTGGGGGAAGTTGCAGCGGATGAACCGCGTGCGGCTCTGGTTGGGCGCGACATTCTGGCCAAGGGCGGCAATGCGGCGGATGCTGCGGCAGCACTGGGGCTGGCGCTTTCGGTTTCCCTGCCATCGCGCGCGTCTCTGGGCGGGGGCGGGGCCTGCGTTGCCTGGCGTCCGGG
>CALCDN010000046.1 GCA_937900755.1 uncultured Acetobacter sp.
GGCCATGCACGCCATCGAAATCGCACGCCGCTCCTCCCCCGCGCTAAGCCAGGCCCATAACCAGGTGGAAAAGGTGACACCCACGGGCCGGGCCCCGGTCTGGCGCACACGGTTTGCGGGGCTTCCCTCCGGGCAGACGGACACCATCTGCACGGCCCTGCGCCAGCAGGGGCTTTCGTGCCTTGCCATAACCCCCTGAAATGTTACATGACGGTCATGTTTACCTTTTGCTAAAATATTCATTTTACAGGGAAATACGAACACTCCCCTCTCCCCGACCGGCGTGAATACCTTGGATGTTCGTGACCGGTACCTGGCTCTGGTAACCAACGGACCTACCGCGCATGCACACCCCCCCGAACGATGAAGGCGCACAACCCAGCCCCGCGCTGCTGAGCATTTTTTTGCTGGGGCATATGCGCGTCCTGTCCAGCACCGGGCTTTCGCTGCTCCCCACGGGCACCAAAACCAAGGCGCTGCTCGCTATTCTGGCCCTGTCCGACCGGCGCCCGGTTGCGCGCACAAGGCTGGCCGAACTGCTGTGGAGCACCCGTGCGCCAGAACAGGCGCGGGCGTCCTTGCGGCAGGAAATCCACCGGCTGATGGACACCCTCTCCCCCCTTGGGCCTGAAGTGCTGGATGTGCAGCGCCACACACTGGCCATACGCCCCGGCCTGACCGACATAGACACCGAGCACGTGCTCCGCACCACACCTCGGACAGTCATGGACCTGCCCAACCCCCTGCCCCCGCTGCTGGAGGACCTGAGCGCCGTTGACCCGGGGTTTGCCGTATGGCTGGAGGAAGAGCGCAACCGCCTGCAGGACCACAAGATCGCACAGCTTGAGGCCCTGCTGGCCAGCAACCCCGAGCCCGCCACCATCATGGCGGCAACGCGCAGGCTGCTCCGCCTGACCCCCCTGAACGAAGGGGCGTGGCGGGCCCATATTCTGGCCGCCATGCGCAACAGGGAAGACGGCGTGGCCCTGCTGGGAGCGGAAACCTGCCTGCGCACGTTCGAGAGCACCCTGGGCACCACGCCGGGCCAGCAGACCATGCGCCTGATCGCGCAGTTGCGGGCCGCACACAGCCACAACGCCCAGGCCGGGCTGCCCCCCACCACGT
>CALCDN010000047.1 GCA_937900755.1 uncultured Acetobacter sp.
ACACAAGGAGTATCGTCGGCAGCGTCAGATGTGTATAAGAGACAGGTTCCCTCTTCCTTTGGGAACGCCATGGGCTCGCAGGAGCGCGAACATATTGTCATGGTCGGTGACGGCTCCTTCCAGCTGACCGCCCAAGAAGTCGCGCAGATGGTGCGCTACGAGTTGCCGGTTATCATCTTCTTGGTTAACAACCGCGGCTATGTCATTGAAATTGCCATTCATGACGGCCCCTACAACTATATCAAGAACTGGGATTACGCCGGCCTGATGAACGTGTTCAACGCAGGTGACGGCCATGGCCTGGGCATGACGGTCACCACCGGGGCGGAACTGGCCGAAGCCATTAAAAAGGCCCAGGCCAACCACCGTGGTCCTACCATTATTGAATGTCAGATCGAACGGAGCGACTGCACGGACATGCTGGTGCAGTGGGGCAAGCGCGTGGCTTCGGCCAATGCCCGCAAGCCGCACGTTTCGTAACAATACCCATCAATTTTGTCATAACCCCGCACCAGAAACACTTCTGGTGCGGGGTTTACTGTAAATGCCTGCAAGAAGGCACAGAGCTCAGTCCTTGCTTAAGGTCTGTGGCCGTCCTTCATCATCTACCGCGACAAAAACAAAATTCCCCGACGTAACTTTCTGCCGGATATTTGTCCGCCTTATGCGGCGCACGGATTCCGCGCAAATGGTAATGGATGTACGTCCCACCTTGACAATGCGGGTATAGACATTCAGCTCATCCCCAACGGCCATGGGGTGATGAAAAACCATGCCATTAATGGCCACCGTCACGCACTTGCATCCGGCAAAACCTTCTGCCGCCGAACTGGCGGCAAGGTCCATCTGGGCGGCAACCCACCCACCAAAAATATCGCCTGCCGCGTTCGTGTCCCGCCGCATGGCAACCACACGCACAGCCAGATTATCGTCCGTTGCCCAGTCACTTGGTTCAGTATTACCCACGATCACCCCTTCTGCCCGTGCTTGCTTCCATGCGGTCTGTTCGGGTTCCATGTTTCTCCATTCCCCACAAAACATACAGAGGAATTTGCACGCCCCACCCATGACTGTACCAAACGTGAAAAATACAGGCCAAGCAGGAAGACTGGACCAATGCAGGCCCACTGGTAAAATCCCGAAGGGGGTGATAGTCACGCAATCGTTATGAAAAGTGGCAAAATATCGCTTTTGCGGATCGAATTTTATTTTACACGAATCTGGGAATAAAGGCATATTCGAAGCGTGGAGGAGTAAGTCATGTACAGATACGCTGTTTCTTTTATAGACCAGGCATATTCCAATGTCCGGGACAATGTCATTCCTGCCAAAAGCAATAATAGTGATGACAATATTCAGGCCACGGTCAGTGGTTCTGGCGAAGTTTACGCCAGTGACCTGAAGGCGGCCCGCGTTAATGCCAACGAGAAATTCGTGGACAAAACAATTCAAAACATCATGAAGGAAAAAAATTCAGGGTCTTTTTACGCGTAATAGACTTTTATTTTCTACAATTCCGCCTCAATACTGTTCCGTTTGCTTTTAATTTTCTGATTAAAGCGTTTCAGAACGGATTTTCTGCCGTGTACAGGCCGTCCATGCCTTCACGAACACCTCTCCACGCCCCCTAAATACCCAGAATTCCGCGCCACGGCTCTCCGCCCGGCAGGGACAGACATGCCCTGGCAGCGAGAAAAAAACATCTAACCCCTTAGATAAGACCTTACATTTCTATTTAATTTTTTTTCATCAGGGAATGTCGTAGCAAGCTTACCATAAAGTCATTTTAGCAGAATCGAACCATGCATGGCAGTCCGTCAGATCTCCCGCTGCGATAAAAGCGGAAAGCTACTCCTATCTTCAGACAAAATTGAAAAATCAGCACAAATTCCAGACAATGATCCAGAAATGCCAAGTCCGGCAGTCGGGTCAAGCCGCCCCCGCCTCTTCCATGTTCTGGGGCCGGGCCTTATTACCGGCGCGTCCGATGATGACCCAAGCGGCATCGCAACCTACTCCCAGGTTGGTGCCCAATTTGCTTACAGCCTGTCCTGGACGCTTCTTGTCACCTATCCGCTCATGGTCGCCATCCAGACGATCAGTGCGCGAATTGGCCGCACAACGGGGCATGGCCTGGCGGGCGTATTGCGCCTGCATTGCCCGAAATGGTTGGTAACCAGTGTTATTCTGTTGTTGCTGGTCGCCAACATTATCAATCTTGGGGCCGATCTTGGCGCCATGGCGGACGCCTTGTACCTGCTTTTTCCCGCGCCGCGTGTCCTGTATGTGCTTCTTTTTGCCTCCATTTCAATTTCCATGCAGCTTTTCTTGCAATACACGCGGTACGTGGCTGTTCTTAAATGGTTAACACTTGCCCTGTTCGCCTATTTCGCAGCGTTGGCATACGTGCATGTGGACTGGCACACACTGGCCTGGCATATGGTCTGGCCCGATCATGCCCTGACACCAGACTACCTGACAGCCCTTGTTGCAATTCTTGGAACAACAATCAGCCCTTATCTCTTCTTCTGGCAGGCGTCTCAGGAAGTTGAAGACATGCATGTCCACCCCCGTCGGGTCAGGCTGATCGACGCTCCCTCCCAGGGGAAAGACGCGTTACGGCGCATCAATATCGACACTCTTGTTGGCATGGGTTTTTCAAACCTTGTTGCTCTGGCTATTCTTATCACCACGGCAGCAACCCTGAATGTTCGCGGTATCATCGATATCCAGACATCCGCGCAGGCCGCGGAAGCCCTCAGGCCCATTGCCGGTAATTTTGCTTCCCTCATTTTTACTCTGGGCATTATTGGCACAGGGTTGTTGGCTGTCCCTGTGCTGGCTGGCTCGGCGGCTTATGCCGTGGGGGAAGCCCGGCAATGGCCAACAGGGCTCAAACGCCGCCCAAAGGAAGCACAGGCCTTCTACGCAACACTGGTGATTTCGACCCTGGTCGGCATGATCCTCAATTTTGTGCCCATTGATCCCATCAAGGCCCTGTTCTGGAGTGCCGTGTTGAATGGTGTCGCCGCCGTCCCTGTCATGGTTATCATCATGTTCGTATCGGCCCGGAAAGACATCATGGGCGACTTCATCATTCAGGGCTGGCTAAAAGGGCTGGGCTGGGCGGCAACTTTACTGATGGCGGGCGTGGTTGTCGCAATGCTGGGTGCTTTTTTATAAAAAGAAGGCGTTTGAACAAAGGCGTTTTCCAACACTCTTTCGCATGGTCTCAACCCTCGATTTCTGCACGGTAACACGCAACACCTGTCCCGTCTTACTCCTGTATTTCTGGCCTGCCACAAAAACTTGCCTGGTCTTTTTTTGTGGCAGGCCCAGCAGGCTCATACAAATACGCACCCTGCGCAGATAACGCCCGATACGTCATTGAGATAAATTGGGACGACACGCACCTTCCAGCTAGATGAATTTTGTTGGCTGATATTATACCAAATTGCATATACTCAAGGCATATCCCTCATGGAGTGCCCCATGCCCAATCGCACACTTCTTTTCCTTTCAAACCGTTCCCAGCGTAACCGGCCCGCAATGCAGGCGCATGAAAGCGTCTGATGCTCTGCTATCTTCTGGACACGAATTTTGCTACGTGCTGCGCAATCGTCCACAAGGCCTGCATGAACGTTTGACGAAAATTCTGAAGCACTCCGCATCTCGAATGTTGTGCTTTACAAACTTCTGTACAGAGCAGAGGTCCTGTCGTAGCAACAGACAAACTTCGTGCGCTCACCCAGGTAAATGGCCTACGGTCTGAAGATACAAAACAGTCTTTTAGCAATCAGGATACCGGATTTTTTATGACCTCACTGCCTGTTTCCGACACACAGCGTCGTCTGGTCATGCTTTGCGCCGTGCTTGGCATTGTTCTGGGCGGGCTGGATGGGGCGATTGCCAATATAGCGCTCCCCACCATCGCCCATGACCTCCACTGTAGCGAGACCCAGACGGTCTGGGTCGTCAATGTCTATCATCTGGCTGTGGCTGTCAGCTTGCTACCTGTCGCAGCGTTAGCGGACTCTCTGGGCCTCAAACGGGTTTACGGGTTCGGGATAGCACTTTTCACAGCGGCGTCCCTCGCCTGCGCGCTTTCTGGCTCTCTGGGGGCTCTCATTGCGGCGCGTGTTGTGCAGGGGCTGGGAACAGCCTGTATGGCCGCACTGAGCGGTGCCCTTGTGCGCAATGTGTATCCCAGGGCCATGCTGCATCAGGCTTTTGCCATTATTGCCCTGGCCGTTGCCATTTCCGCCGCCATCGGGCCTACGCTGGCCGCTGTGGTTCTGGCTGTGGCACCCTGGCCCTGGCTGTTTCTGATCAACGTGCCGATTGGCGTGATCGCGGTTGCCCTTTTCCTGCGGGCGGCTCCGGCCAGCCCCAGCGCTCCCTTCTCGTTCGACGGGGTGGGGGCACTGCTGAATGTTGGCGCCTTGGGGCTGGGTATTCTGGGGGTTGATGCGCTGGGGCAGAAGGAAACCGGACTGGCGGCGTTTGAGATCGGGGCAGGTTTGCTGTGCACTCTTCTGCTCTATGGCCAGCAGAAAAAGCTGAAAGCGCCTATGCTGCCCCTGGACCTGCTGGCTATTCCGCTGTTCTCGCTCTCAATCCTGACATCAATCTGCGCGTATGCGGCACAGATTCTGGCCTACGTCGCACTGCCGTTTTTGTTCCAGACGGTTATGCATCTCTCTGCGGTAACGACAGGCCTGCTCGTAACGCCCTGGCCCGTGCTTGTGGCCGTGGCAGCGCCCTTTGCGGGGCGGCTGGCCACCCGGCATCCAGCCTCGGTTTTAAGCAGTGTGGGGCTGGCAATTCTGGCAACGGGGCTGGCAGCCCTGAGCCTTATGCCTGCGCAACCTGCATTTTGGGATGTATGCTGGCGGATGGCGCTATGTGGCATCGGGTTTGGCTTTTATCAGACGCCCAATAATCTGACCGTCATGACCTCTGGCCCCGCAACCCGCAGCGGTGCGGCGAGTGGTATGATGGCGGTTGCACGCACACTGGGCTGGGCGCTGGGCTCTGCACTGGTGGCTCTGGTCTTTGGTTTTTCCCAAGGGAGTGGTGGTGCCGTGCATTGCCTGGAACTGGCCACAGGGTTTGCTCTTCTTGGCGCGGTGCTCAGTGTCTCACGTCGGATTATTCGACGTGAGGAAGCGCGGTAAGAGGGTGGAATAACCGGGTGGGCCAGAGTTCACACCGGTCACGCCGCATGGAGCAATATCAACACGGCCACGATCTACGCCGAGCTGATGCCACCGATGTATAAAGACCAGATTGAAAGATAGTGGAGGATCGACCCATGCATAGGAGGCGAGGTTTAAAATGCTCCACAAATTTTCCACAGATTCCAGTCGGAAACCATAGATAATTATGGATTGTAATAGATTTTGGGAAGACTGATTTTTCAGCGGGGGACATGGTGCAAACCGCAGTTTTCTGCGGCTCAGGCATGGTGGGCGCAACAGGGATTGAACCTGTGACCCCTACCATGTCGAGGACGTTGAATATTCTTCCTAAGTATCTAATAATACTGTAAAATACTCACCATAAATATGTTCTGGCACGGATTTGGAACAGCAATTCTCTCTTGCTCCCATCCCCAGCCATCGCTGGCCCCACCAAGACGAAGCCAGAAGCCCGCCCCGTAGAAGTCATCCTAAAATTCTCAATATGCCAGGGGTAGCGTTCTGCCTTAATCCATCCATCGCATCCAGAGATACCGAATCGCAGTATTTAAAATAAACCTTTTACGATATTTCGAATTTTATACTTTGTTAATACATCAATATTAACATATTAAACTAAACTATATTATTAAATATAGAAATACCTCTCGCACAGGAGGTGTTATGATAAAAATATTCAGTCACAATCAGCGCCATGATCATCTTAAATCATACGAACAAATGCTACGGGCACGCGCCCTTGTATTTGGAGAGCGCCTGAAATGGGATGTACAAATCGTAGATGGGAAAGAGGAGGATGAATTTGATATAAAATATAATCCTCTTTATTTCATAGCCGAGCGGCCTGATGGTTCGCACGCGACTTCCATGCGCATCATGCCGACAACCGGACCGACAATGTTGCGGCATAAATTCCACACATTTTTTCCTGACTGCCCAGATATTTGCAGCCCGGAAGTGTGGGAAAGCACCCGTTACTGCGCCACACTCCAGTCCGGTGAGATACATTATACGGGCGAACTTGCGAGTTCACTTTGCCAGACATGCATGCAAAACGGAATCAGGCATCTCACGGGCATCTTTTTCCGACCAATGCAAAGGATTTATGAGCGCGCGGGCTGGCCGCCTGAGCCCATTATGAGCGCCGAACTTGAGGGGAAAATGATCACCCTTGCAACTTTTGATATTTCGCAAGCGCGCCTGGAAGAAATCAATAAAAAATTCCCTCTGGCAGCCTAAATCTTCACATCGTGTTCGGTACTATCCTTAAAATTACCTTGCGTGGTAAGGGCTACTGGCCAACGGCTCTCTAGCTGCTCATGAGCGCCGTTGGTCAGACCATTTTCCTGACGCCGGGAAAATGGTCCTGTCACTCACTTTTTAACGCCAAACGCGCCTGTTTCTCGCAGGCCAGCACCAACGGGCGACAGGCCGAGTATGGCCCCAGCATAGGGCCGCTAGGCCCGGTGTATTCCACCTGCGCCACGCGCCCCTGTCTCATCCGCGCGACAAGATGGCACGTGCCGTGGCCGGACAGGTCCAGTTCCAGAAAAAACGTGCCCTTGATCGTACACGTCCCCTGCACCTGCTGGTCCTGCCGCCATTGCAGCACCTCACCGTCTGGAAGGCTGACTGCATTGTCAGGCACGCCGCGCAAGCGAGGAGATCCGCGCGCTTTGACTGCCGCCATCTGTACGACATCGGCAAGTCGACTTCGGATTTCTTCGACCGGGAACAGGGTCACTTTCTGAATTCCTCCCGCACCGCGCGCAATGCGCGACCCATTTTGTCCTGCCTCGTATCCCAATCGAACCTGGACACATGAACCCACCTTATGTGAACAGATGGTGGTGGAGGACAGAGGATATCCGCATGACCTACGCCACACATGGACATCCTGGCACTACTGCGTCCACAAAAACCTGTTACGCCTGAAATCAGACGGAGATTAGAGCAATATCAACACGGTCACGATCTACGCCAAGCTAATACCTCCCGTGTACCGCGAGGACATTATAAGGTGGTGGGGAGTTAGCCCAGCCATCGCTATTGAAGGCGAAAATCCATAACCAGTTTATAACCACTCACGGCGGAATCTGGCGGATTATGCTGTACTATCGTGTACCGGTAATTGCGTAATTTTTCAGCGGGAGACATGGTGCAAACCGCAATTTTCTGCGGCTCAGGAATGGTGGGCGCAACAGGGATTGAACCTGTGACCCCTACCATGTCAAGGTAGTGCTCTACCGCTGAGCTATGCGCCCATTCCTGATGTGTGTGGGCCTTTTATCCTCCTTGCCTTGCAAGCGCAAGCCCACAATAGTGGGAATATGAAAAATTTTGCGGCCTCCCTGTTCCCCCCCAGTCTGAAGCGTTTTTTTCAGAGCCAGCAGGGAACATACGAGGCGAACAGGATTGACAGGCAGGTCGCCCCCGCCCCGGTTATGGTCTCTGGCACGCCTGCTGCCGGGCCTGTTGTGCTGGGCTCGCCCCACTCGGGACATTTTTACCCCGAGGCGTTTGTACTGAGCGCCCGCCAGCCGCTGGACATTCTGCGCAGTGGTGAAGACAGCTTTGTGGAGGACCTTGCCCAAGGCGCGCATGATCTGGGCCCGCCATTGCTTCAGGCCACCTTTCCCCGTGTGTTCTGCGATGTAAACCGCGCGGCATGGGACCTGGACCCCCGCATGTTCCACGGCGCCATTCCATCTTTTGTCGCCCCTTCGGACCGGGGGCTGGCGGGGCTGGGGTCAATACCCCGGATCGTAGCGGACAGGCGCCCCATTTACCGGCAACGCCTGCCCTTCATGGAGGCGGCCGTACGCATCCGCCATTACTGGATGCCCTACCATGCCGCCCTGGCAAACCTGCTGGAGGCTGCCCATATACAGCACGGTTTTTGCCTGCTGCTGGACCTCCATTCCATGCCAGACGCCCCACAGGCGGGCTCGCCCGATTTTGTGCCCGATTTTGTTCTGGGGGACCGCTGCGGCACATCCTGCACACAGCACCTGACAAATCTAGCGGAGCAGACCCTGCAGGGACTGGGGTTTAAAACCGCCCGCAACCACCCTTATGCAGGCGGATACATTACCCGCCATTACGGCCGCCCCGCGCACAACATGCATGCTCTGCAAATAGAAATGCGGCGCGGCCTGTATATGGATGAAACAACACGCACAACCCACGAAGGGTTCACCCCCCTGTCCAATGCCCTGACCATTCTGGTTGAGCAGGTTCTGGCCCATTTTCCCTCCCGGCAGAGCAGGCCATACGGTTCCATCTGACATGCATGCGCCCGATATTGAAAACAGGCCCGGGCCACCACATCTGTTCAACCAGAACGGGCGGGGGTGCGGGACCAGCACAGGTATGGCATATACTGCCCACATACATGGTTTATGGTAATGGACAGGAGTGGTAGCATGACACAAGCAACCCCAGACGCCACGGCACATCAGGGAAGTGAAACGCGCGAGTTCAGCGCCGAGGTTGGCCGACTGCTCGATCTGGTCGTACACTCGCTCTATTCCGAACGCGAAATCTTTCTGCGTGAGCTGGTCGCCAACTCGGCCGACGCCACCGACCGCCGCCGCTTTGAGGCCCTGACCGATGGCGCGCAGGCCCTGCCGGAAAACGCCAAAATCAGCATCAATCCCGACAAGGATGCCCGGCTGCTGACAATCAGCGATGATGGCGCGGGCATGAGCCGGGACGAACTGGTGGCCAACCTTGGCACCATTGCCCGCTCGGGCACCCGCGCATTCGGGCAGAAGCTGGAAAGCGCCAAACCAGAAGAGCGCCCAAGCCTGATCGGCCAGTTTGGCGTTGGTTTTTATGCCGCCTTCATGGTGGCGGACAAGGTGGATGTCATCTCGCGCCGGGCCGGGTCGGATGAGGCATGGCGCTGGTCGTCCGATGGCAAGGGAGCCTACACGCTCGAACCCGCGACAAGGGAGACAGCAGGCACGGACATTACGCTGCACATCAAATCCGATGCCGACGAGTTTTTGGACCCGTGGCGTTTGCAGGCCATTATTCGCAAATGGTCGGACCATATCGCCTGGCCTGTCACCATCATGCGTGAAGGCAAGGAAGAAGCCGCCAACGAAGGCACGGCCCTGTGGCGCAAGTCCCGCAATGACGTGACGGAAGAACAGCTTGAGGAATTCTACCGCCACATAACCCACAATTTTGACAAGCCGTGGGACACGCTGCACTGGCGCGCGGAAGGCACGATGGAGTTTTCCGCGTTGCTGTTTGTTCCCTCATCCCGCCCGTTCGAGTTTGGCGAGCAGATGCGTGAGAGCAAGGTGCGCCTGCATGTGCGGCGTATGTTCATTACCGACGACGCCCAGATTCTGCCCCCATGGCTACGCTTTGTGCAAGGCGTTGTGGATACGGAGGACCTGCCCCTCAATGTCTCGCGCGAGATGTTGCAGGCCACACCCGTTCTGACCCGTATTCGCAAGGCGGTTACCACCAAGGTGGTGAACGAACTGAAAACCCGTGCCCGGGACAGCGAAAACTACGCCACCTTCTGGGACAACTTTGGCCCGGTGCTGAAAGAAGGCATGTGGGATGACCCCACCTACAAGACCGATGTGGCGGCCCTGAGCCGCTTCCGCTCCAGTGCGGTGGCGGGCCTGACCTCCCTGGACGACTATGTAACCCGCATGAAGCCGGAACAGGACGCCATTTACTACGTAACGGGCGACAATGCGGACGTGCTGGCCACCTCCCCCCAGATTGAGGGCTTCAAGGCCCGTGGGGTGGAAGTGCTGCTCCTGTCCGACCCGGTGGACTCCTTCTGGCCAGAACGCCTGGGCACGTATGAGGGCAAGAGCCTGCGCAATGTTGCACAGGGCCTGAATGACCTTGAAAAATTTGGCGCCCCCGAAGCCAGCACCGCCGAAAAGGCAGATATGGACACCCTGCTGCCAGCCCTGAAAACAGCGTTGGGGGATGCCGTATCCGACATCCGGGCGACCGATCGCCTGGTTTCCAGCGCCATGGTGCTGAGCGCGCCAGAGGGTGGGCCGGACCTGCAACTGCGCAAGCTCATGCAACGCAGCGGGCAGGACATACCCGACGTAACACCCGTGCTGGAACTGAACCCCGCGCATCCCATGATGCATACCCTGGCAAAAAAGGTGCAGGCAGGGGACACGATTGATGAACTGGCCCATATTCTGCTTGATGTGGCCAGCATCCAGAACGGTGAAACACCAAAGGATGTCAACGCCTTTTCACGCCGGATCATGGATTATCTGGCCGACGGCACCCTGCCCAGCGGAGCACAGCAGGGCTGACCCAACCCTTGCATCACAGGGGAGCGTAATCCCCTGTGCCGGGCAGAACGCAATGGCTGGAGCATTCCTCCGGCCATTGTGCCTGCAGGCTTTGGGGTAACCATCACCGTGCGTGGAGCGGGATCTTTTTTATAGGCGAGATTTTATTTTTCTTCGCCAAATCTGATATCCTGATCGTTGAGCGTTGGCGGTGCGCTCTTGTCTGGCTGGCAAGGAACAGTTGGCATAATACCTGGGTCAGAACCGTCAGCTTCGGTGTGGAAAGAGTCACTGCTGGCCACGCCATGGGTATGGTCCATGCCAAAGCCGTTCATGGCCTGCTGCATCCCCATGCCTGCCACGCCCCCACCTATTCCACCCATGCCGGGTATGGCCGAAAGCGCTCTGGGAGCCATATGACCCAGCCCACTTCCAAAACCGGTCATGATATGGCCATGCATGCCCGTTTGCGCGACAGGTTGCCCACAGGTGGCGTTGGCATCTTTTGGCTGGGGGTGCGAGCAGCCCGCGGTTAAAACACACCCCAACGCGCAGACTGCAAAAACTCGTTTTTGCTGGATATATCTCATGATTATCCAATACTCCGATCAGGTGCCAAGACCACAAAAGGCGATGCCTGCAATAGCAACCAGCCTAGATACACCCGCGGCACTCAGGCCCGCAATCCACATCGCGGGGTGCGCCGCCCCCAGTTGCGAAACCTGCGCCATGGGGCTTGGGTTCTCAGGGGTTTTCCGTCTGTTTGACCACGCCCCACAGGGCGTCCAGCTTGTCCACGCTCTGCTCCTGCATGCTCAGCCCATCCTGCGCCAGACGGGCTTCCACCGCCTCGAACCGGCGGGTAAACTTGTCGCATGCCTGACGCAGACAGGCCTCGGGGTCGAGCTTCAGGCGGCGTGCGAGGCTGGCGACCGAAAACAGGACATCGCCCAGTTCATCCTGCATTTTCTCCCGGTCCCCCTTTTGCATCTCCACTGAAAATTCGTTTATTTCCTCATGCACTTTGGCCAGAACCCCCTCCCCATCCGGCCCGTCGAACCCCACACGGGCCGCGCGGGCGGCCAGTTTGGAGGCACGGAGCAAGGCTGGCAG
>CALCDN010000048.1 GCA_937900755.1 uncultured Acetobacter sp.
TTAGGTCCTCCGCCAGGGGCACGTCCGCGGGCAGCCAGTGCACGCGCTGCTGGGTCAGCCACGCATCATACGCCCATGGGTACCGATACGGCTTGTACACCGGGTTGGCGGTAAGCAGGTCAAAACGCTGTTCCTGCGGCTGCGATCCGGCTGTGTGCTCGCTCATTGTGCCTCCATCAGGCGGCACCACCTGGGCAAACCGCCACACGACTGTAAGAAAAAACAGATATTGGCCAACCCACCCTTACTGGCAGGCCAGGCACTCGTCATAAGTGTTGCCACTTGCTGCGTGGGCCGCTGCGGCCTGCTCGGCAATGCCTTCCCCCAGCACTTCGGACTTGGCAAGCACGTTGCTCACCGTATCCGCCCGCTGGATGGACAGGCTACGGCAGTAATAAAGAGACTTCAGCCCCTTTTTCCAGGCCTGGAAGTGAATCTGGTGCAGGTCGCGCTTATGCACGTCCGCAGGCAGGAACAGGTTGACCGACTGCGCCTGACAGATAAAGGGCTGCCGGTCGGCCGCGTGTTCCACCACCCAGCGCTGGTCCAACTCGAACGCGGTCTTGAACACGTCCTTTTCCTGCTGGGTCAGGAAGTCAAGGTGCTGCACGCTGCCCTTGCTGGTGGTAATGGAAGACCATACCTCCGGCGTATCCTGCCCTTTTTCCACCAGCAGTTTGAGCAGGTGGCGGTTACGCACCGTAAAGGAGCCCGAGAGGGTCTTTTGCAAGAACACATTGGCCGCGATCGGCTCGATCCCCGGACTTGCGTTCCCCGCGATGATGGAGATGGACGCCGTGGGAGCTATGGCCATCTTGTTGGAAAACCGCTCCTTTACGCCATATTCCTCGGCATCGGGGCAGGCTCCGCGCAAATCGGCCAGATGGCGGGAGGCGGCATCGGCCTGCTCGCGGATATGCTTGAAAATCTTGCGGTTCCAGACCTTGGCGATCACGCTCTCGAACGGAACATCCTTGGCCTGCAGGAAGGAGTGGAACCCCATGACCCCCAGACCCACGGAGCGTTCGCGCATGGCCGCGTATTTGGCCCGTTCCATGTCCTCTGGCGCACGGTCGATGAAGTCCTGCAACACGTTATCGAGGAAGAGCATGACATCCTCGATGAACTGAGGATTGCCCGACCACTCATCCCATGTCTCAAGGTTGAGGGAGGACAGGCAGCACACCGCCGTGCGCGCCTTGCCGTGGTGGTCTATGCCCGTTGGCAGTGTAATTTCGGAACACAGGTTGGAGGTCTTGACCTCCAGCCCGGCAAGCTTGTGGTGCTCGGGGCGCGCGTTGTTCACGTGGTCGGAGTAAACAATATACGGCTCGCCTTGCTCCATGCGCGCGGTGAGGATACGAATCCACAGCCCGCGTGCCGAAATCTTGCGAATGACCGCGTTGTCCTTGGGGGAGAGCAGCGCCCATTCCGCATCCGCTTCCACAGCGCGCATGAACGCATCGGACACCAGAATACCGTGGTGGAGGTTGAGCGCCTTACGGTTGGGGTCCCCCCCCGTTGGACGACGGATTTCTATGAATTCCTCAATCTCGGGGTGCCAGACCGGCAGGTAGACCGCCGCCGACCCACGGCGCAATGACCCCTGGGAAATAGCCAGTGTCAGGCTGTCCATCACGCGGATAAAGGGGATTACGCCCGATGTTTTGCCGTTCCGGCCCACGTTCTCGCCAATGGAGCGCAGGTTGCCCCAGTAGGAACCGATACCCCCGCCCTTGCTGGCCAGCCACACATTCTCGTTCCACAGATCGACAATGCCTTTAAGGCTGTCGTTCGCTTCGTTGAGAAAGCATGAAATAGGTAGCCCGCGCGTGGTGCCCCCATTGGACAGCACGGGTGTCGCAGGCATGAACCAGTGGCGGCTGATATAATCGTATATCCGCTGCGCGTGCGCTGCATCGGCCCCGTAGTAGGATGCCACGCGACCGAACAGGTCCTGGTAGCTCTCATCAGGCAGCAGGTAGCGGTTATCCAGCGTGGCCTTGCCAAACGGGGTCAGCAGCGCATCACGCGAGCGGTCCACACGCACCTGATGGTGCCCGGGAAGCTGCACCATGTCCTGCATCTGCTCGGCACCGAACAGATCCGGTTCTTCAGCCGAGCCTGATGCTCCTGAATGGGAACGACGAACGTCATTCTCATGCACGTCGATCAGACTCATGGCTCTTGCTCTCCGGTTTTTACGAACGATTATGGCAGTGCGTGCTGCGCGAAAGCACACCACATATCGTGGCCAACCCTGCCTCCTGTCCCCCATATCTAGATATGGGGGACATATCTAGATAAATTTTTGCATCACGCGGCCAATTAAAACTTGCCCTCAAAAAAATGGCTGATTCTTCCTGTCTTCCCGCGGATCAATTTTTTTCGGCTCCCCCGATCAGCCCGGACTGCTCCATAAGAGCGCGCGAGGTGGTTATGCCCTCCGCCACGGCCAGAGCCGCCGCCAGGGCACGCCGCCCGGCCACCGCATCCACCACAACAGGAGCGCCATGCACGCAGGACGCCACAAAAGCCTGATGCTCGGCAAACAGCGAATCATGCTCCTTCCAGCTTATGCTCTCGCGCCTGAATCCACCTGTACCCGGCAGCGGCAGGCCGCGCTCACGCCCGATCATGCTCAGCTCGCGCTTGACAAAATCGGCTGACAGATACCCCTCCTGGGAAAAAAGGCGCATCCGCCGCTCTGTCTTGAGCGATATGCGGCTGGCGGTAATGCTGGCCACGCACCCGTTTTCAAACCGCACGCGCGCATTGGCGATGTCCTCATACTCGGAGCTGACCGCGGCCCCCAGCGCGTCCACCTGTGCAATGGGGCTGTCCACAATGGCCAGGATCAGGTCCAGGTCATGGATCATGAGGTCCAGGATAACGGACACATCCGTCCCGCGCGGCTTGTAGGGCGCGATGCGCGTGGCCTCTATATAGAGCGGGCGGGTTATGCGCCGGGTTATGGCCTCATGCTCGGCGGAATAGCGCAGCAGGTGCCCCACCTGGCAGACCAGCCCGCTCTGCCGCGCCAGTGTGACCAGCATGTCCGCCTGTTCCAGCGTTGCCGCTACCGGTTTTTCCACCAGCACATGCCGCCCGGCCCGCAAGGCCTGTACGGCAAGGTCAAAATGAAATTCCGCCGGAGCCGCCACCACCACCGCGTCGGATTGCGCCAGCAGGGTGTCCACGTCTGCAACGGCGGGGCATCCTGCCTCGCGCGCGACCAGTTGGGCTCGGGCGGGGTCGGGGTCAAACAGGCCGGACAGGCTCTCGCCCGGCACATCGCGTATTTTCAGGGC
>CALCDN010000049.1 GCA_937900755.1 uncultured Acetobacter sp.
AGCCACCACCCCAGCCGGGGCCATACCCCCCGCCACCGCCCATGGGCATGGTGTAGTCGGTTTCCTGCGTGATGTAGGCGAGAAAGGTGTGGTCCCCGGTGGTGAACTGGCGCGTGGGTACGCCAAATGTGCGGATCACGTCCACGGTTGGCCGCCCGATCATGGAATCCAGCTTGCGGCGTTCCTGTGGGCTGGGAACCTGGCATGCGGCAAGAGCTAAAAGCCCGAGCAGTAAAAATTTGTTTGCGTATGTCATGGCCCGGACCTGCCTCTTGGTGGAATACGCCGTTGGTATTCATTGCACTGGTGGAAGATAAACAAAAAACACCTGTTAAGGGTAAATGTTGCAGACTAATCCTGTATCCACAAGACATCCTGTATGCGGCGCGCGCCACTGGCCAGCATGACCAGCCGGTCAAAGCCCAGTGCAATACCCGAACAGGGGGGCATTTGGGGCAGGGCCTGGAGCAGTTTTTCGTCCACTGGCCAGGTTGGGCGGGTGGGGTAGAGTTGCTGGCGTTCGGCCCTGTCCTGCCCAAAGCGCTGGCGCTGCTCCACCGGGTCTGTCAGTTCTTCAAACGCGTTGGCCAGTTCCATGCCGGCTGCGTAGAGTTCAAACCGCAGGGCCACGCGCGGGTCGGTGGGGTCCTTGCGGGCAAGGGCGGCCTGGCTTGCTGGCCAGTGGGTTAAAAAAGTTGGCCGTGTCTGGCCAATGGCGGGTTCGATTCGTTCCAGCAACAAGCGAAAGAACAGGTCTTCCCACTGCTCGTCCTTGCGCAAGGGGCAGCCTGCCGCCTGGGCCAGTGCCTGGGCGTTGCCCTGTGTTGGCAGCAGGTCCACCCCGGCATGGCGGCGAAAGGCCTCTTCCATGCTGAGCCGCTCAAAAGGCTGGCTCAGGTCCACCGTGCAGGTGCTGTGCTGCACGGTGGGGGGAAGAACGGCTTTGAGCAGGGCTTCGGTCTCATCCATCAGGTCGGTCAGGGCCATGCCGGGGCGGTACCATTCCAGCATGGTAAATTCCGGGGCATGGGTGGCGCTGGCCTCGCCATTGCGCCAGACACGGGCAAACTGGAACAGTGCAGACCCCGTGGCGGCCACTATGCGCTTCATGGCAAATTCGGGACTCGTGTGCAGGAACAGCGTCTGGCGCTGGCCATCGGGTGTTTCCCGCTCGGTCTGGAAGGGCAGCAGGTGCACTTCCTCTCCCGGTGTGGACACGGCGCAGGGCGTTTCCACCTCCATGCAGCCACGGGATTCCAAAAAGGCGCGGACCCCACGCATGGTCAGGCTCCGGCGGATTAAAAACGGCAGCCGGTCGCGAATACGCTCAGGGTCCGGGCCACCGAAGGGCAGATGAGATGTTGCAGACACAGACATGGGCAGAGTAGAGGCGGTACATGTCTTTTCCGGTCAAGCCCCCTTTTGCCACCAGCCGAACGCTGCGCACCCCAGATGAGCTGATAGCCGCCGGTATGGCCGAGCCCGCGCAAAAAGCGGACCTGCACGCCATAGCCCGGCAGTATGCAACCGCCATCCCCCCTGCGTTCGCCGCCCTGATGCAAAGCCCGGATGACCCGATTGGTGTGCAGGTTATCCCCACCATGCAGGAACTGGTGGTAGCCCCCGAGGAACGCTCCGACCCGATCGGGGATGACGCACTCTCCCCCGTGCCCGGCATTGTGCACCGCTACGCGGACCGTGCGTTGCTTAAACCCCTGCTGGTGTGCCCGCTATACTGCCGGTTCTGCTTCCGGCGTGAGCATGTGGGGCCAGATGGCGGCGTGCTGGATGAGGACGCCCTGCACAGGGCGCTGGACTGGCTGCGCACGCATGAGCAGATCAGGGAGGTTATTCTGACCGGGGGCGACCCGCTTATGCTTTCGCCCCGGCGGTTGGGGGAGATTGTGCAAGCCCTCTCGGGTATTGCGCATGTGAGCACCATTCGGGTGCATACGCGCGTGCCCGTAGCCGCCCCCGACCGTGTGACGGACGCATTGCTGGATGCCCTGGAAACAGAAAAAGCCATGTGGATGGCCGTGCACATAAACCATGCGCGCGAAATGGCCCCAGCCGCGCGGAGCAGCCTGCGCCGCATAGCCCGGCGGGGAATTCCCCTGCTTGGGCAGTCGGTTCTGCTGCGCGGGGTGAATGATAGCGAGGATGCGCTGGAGGCCCTGTTCCGCGTCATGGTGGAAAACCGCATGCGTCCATACTACCTGCACCAGCTCGACCCTGCCCCGGGAACCGCGCATTTTCATGTGCCGGTAGAAGAGGGCCAACGCCTTCTGGCGGGTTTGCGCGGCCGGGTAACGGGGCTGGCATGGCCCATTTACGTGCTGGATATTCCTGGCGGGCATGGCAAGGTACCACTTGGCCCGGACTATATTGTGGGGGCTCGGCAGGTGCGTGACCCGCAAGGTGCCACCCATAGTCTGGACCGCCTGTAGGTCTCAGGCGGAACTACGCGCAATAGGGGGGGGGCTGGCCCGGTGCGCATTGCCGGTTATGCCGGGGTTATTCCCCTATGGCGGCCCCGCCGGGGTGGCGGTGGTCGGACCCGCCATAAAAGCGTGCAGGCCCGTGGCTGTCCAGGCTGGGGCCACCGACCAGAATCCCTTCGGGAATTCCCCATGGCGCGTGCAGGACAAAGCTGTACCCCTCGTGTTCCAGCGTTTGCTGCACCTGCGGGGTCAGGGCGTTTGCCTCCACCTCCACGCTTTGCGGCATCCACTGCTCGTGCAGGCGGGGCAGGTCTATGGCCTGCTGGATGTTCAGCCCGTAATCCACCACACCCAGAATGACAGAGAGCACAATGGTGGGGATGCGCGACCCGCCGGGGCTGCCAATAACCATGACCGGCCGGTTATTGCGCGAGACAATGGTGGGCGCCATGGAGGACAGGGGCGTCTTGCCCGGCGCAATGGCGTTGGCGGTGCTGCCGGGAATACCAAACATGTTCAGTGCTCCGGGTTTGATGGAAAAATCATCCATCTCGTCATTCATGACAATCCCGGTATCTCCCCCCATGACCTTGGCGCCAAACCAGCCATTGAGCGTATAGGTGGTGGAAATGGCAAAACCGTCCTGGTCAATAACCGAAAACTGCGTGGTTTCGGGCTTTTCGGGCGAGGCCACGCCCGCGCGCAGGTCGGCCGAGGGTATGGCGCGGTCGGTGGGCATGTGCGCGCGCACACTGGCAATATAGGCGGGGTCCAGCAGGCTGGCGACCGGGTTATGGACAAATGCGGGGTCGCCAAGGTTCCTGTCTCTTATACACATCTCCGAGCCCACGAGACACTGAGCGATCTCGT
>CALCDN010000050.1 GCA_937900755.1 uncultured Acetobacter sp.
CGCCCCTTGGCCCGCCCGGACTGACACACCGCCTTGGCCAGGGGACCGTATTAACACGACACGTTTTCAACCTGGCCGACACCCCATACCCACCCAATGGATTCAGGCGCATAATAGAAGTCATGCATGGTGGCATTTATAGCCGGATACACATTCCACCCCGGCATTGCCGGGCAGGACTGGCATGGTAAAACAGCCAGCCCCAACGGGATTGTGTGGACATGATTTATGGCATGGCCTCAATTGGCACCCAATAAGTGCCTATATTTTAATCATATGCGTGCTGTTTGTGCATTATTTGCCAACAAAATCCGTCTCTCTGTGTTTTTTTCGTCACTACCCTGCCAACCTGCCCTTTTATGAGGCGGAAACACGCTCTTTCCTGTAGCGCGGCACGAAGTTTCCCCCTTAATCTCAAAATCAGAAAGAGCCACCGGGTTTGAGTAGGGGATACAGGATTTATGCTGCGCCAGTCGGAAACACAGAACACCTGCCAGGTCATCCCGTTCCAGATGGAAATCATGTGCCGCCATCGTGATTATCTGGATCGCTGGATTGCCGCCAGCCAGCCAATGGGCATTTGCGATGCCGACATTTTTCCTTCGGAAGAAAAACAGGCAGGCGTTTCCTCCGGTTACGTTCTGGTCTGGGTGCGAGAAACCGCCAACCCGGCCTACAAGGTTTATTCGCGCGGCAATCGCTGGATTGTCATGGACGCGGTGCGTGACAATACTCTGGGCCAGTTCGCCTGCTTTGCCGATGCCCTGAACATGATCCGCCCTGTTCTGCCGGTCAAACAGGGTATTGTTGCGGCCTGAGTTGCCCCCAACCACTTTTTTCTGGTGCTTTCAAGCCGCCACTCCTCCTCGGGGTGGCGGTTTTTCTTTGTTCTGCCGCCACAAAATATCTGATGGATGCAGATATTTCCATTTGAGGGATTGCCACCCTACTTTGCCGTGCGGCAAGGACAGGGCAGACGTCTTGCTGTCCCGACCGATCCAGAGGAACCCGAAATGACATCCCTGACACTCGCCTATCCTGATTCCACAATTCATGAGGCGACGGCAGCCACAATCATTCGGGTTCTGGAAGCCAACGATATTGAGCCCGAGATTGTAACCGGTCCCAAACAGGCTCTGGCCGACCTGCTGCGCAAAGGGGAAATCGATATTTACGTTGCCGCATGGCTGCCCGAGGAGGACGCCAACCTGCTGTCCCCTGGCACCACGCAACTGGGCAAGCTGTTCCGGCCAGAAGCATGCTGCTGTATCTCGGACGAGAACAGCCCCCTTACATCCCTGGGCGCGCTGGCGCAGGCGGGGCAGGATGTCTCCCGCGTTATTGTCACGCCCCAATTCCTGGCAAAACGCATGGAGCATGTCTTGGCCGCCTACGCTCTGGCGGATGCGGGTTTTACCCTCGACATCCTGCCTGATGAGGAAGCGCTGGCAAGGCTGAACGCCGCCCTTGGCGCGCAGCCTTCAAGCATCATGCCCCTGTTCCAGCCCTGCTTCTTGTTCCATCAAGGTGGGCTGCGCATCCTCGATGACCCCAAAAAGGCGATGGGGGAAGAACAGGAAGCCACCCTCCTGCTCCGCAGCGGCCTGCGCGAGGAACTGGAGACGGACCTGCTGGATGAACTGGACGAGCTGATGCTGAGCGCCAAGATCATCAGCGCCATGGATTACGCCATGCGGGTGGAAGGCATGAGTGCAGATGAGGCTGCCGAAGCATGGCAACGCGGCAAACTCCTGCCACGCTAAAGGTGCATGGCCATGACAGAGACACACACCGATAACCGCGATGCCGGGCTTGCCGCCCAGTATGAGGCCTATCCATACCCCGAACGCAACCCGCAGGACGAAACACGCCGCCTGCTGATTGGCAGCCCCAGCCACCTGCGCGAAATAGACTACTGGGTCTTTGGCGCCCAGCGTCCCCGCAGCCAGGCGTTGCGGGTATTGGTGGCCGGGTGCGGCACGGGTGATGGCGCGATCATGCTGGCAACCCAGCTTGCACGGGTGCCACGTCCGGCGGAAATCATCTGTCTGGACCGCTCGACCAAAGCCCTTTCCATCGCCCAGGCGCGGGCCAGAACCCGTGCATTGGAAAATATCCGCTTTGTGCAGGGATCCCTAACCGAGCTGGACACGCTCGGACTGGGTCAGTTTGACTACATTGACTGCTGCGGAGTGCTGCACCACCTGCCAGACCCCACGGCAGCACTGCAAACCCTGGAACGCCACCTCGCTCCCCAAGGCGGCATGGGCCTTATGGTTTACGCCCCCTACGGCCGCACCGGCGTTTACATGCTGCAAGACGCGCTGGAAAAACTGGCCCCCCTGGCCCAGCCCCCCGAAGAGCGGCTTGATGTGGCCCGCCGCATCATGCGCACCCTGCCAGCCACGGCATGGCTGCGCCAGAATGGCAATTTTGGCGACCAGCTGTCAGCAGGGGATGCGGGATTGTATGACCGGCTCCTCAACCCCAGGGACCGCGCCTACACCATTACCGATTTTCTGGCCCTGTTGGATCAGGCCGGGCTGGAGCCTGCGGCACTCATGGAACCCGCACGGTATGACCCCGCGCTTTTTTTACCCGACCCGCGTCTGCGCGCACGCCTTGCGGCCCTGCCATGGCAGGCGCGGGCCGCCATTGCGGAAGACCTTGCAGGCAACATGGCAACCCATGTCGCCTACGTGGTGCGCAAGCACGCGGCCCCCAAAAAGCCAGACCCGCTTGACCCGGACGCCGTTCCCATCATGCGGGAAATTCCGGGGGCCGAACTGGCCAAGCAGATGACGCCGGACAACATGCTGCCATTCCATTTTGGCACGCTGGTCACCCCCATTCCGCTTCCCCCGCAGGCACGGGGTATCCTGCCCCTGATTGATGGAAAGAGAACCGTGGGGGAACTGGCCGAAATTCTGGCCACGCGCGGCGTCAACGCGGAAAAATTCAGGCATGTCTGGCAAGAAAGCTTCGGTATTCTGGAAAGCCTGAACCGTGTTCTGCTCCGTGCGCCAGCCTGAGCACATTTCAGCACCACCATGCTGGCAAGCGGCACGGAACCCCTGATTGTTTTTGGGGCCGCCCTTTACCCCGATGGCCAACCGACCCCAGCGTTGCTCGGGCGTATCCGTTCCGCGCTCGCCTACGGCGCCATGCAGCCGGTTACCTACATTGTAACAGGTGGCGTCCCGCGCAACGGGCTGACCGAGGCCGCCGTCATGGCCAGGCTGCTTGCGCGCGCTGGCGTGCCTGAGTGGCAGATTATTGTGGAAGACAGCGCAACCGATACGTTTGATTCCATTGTTTTATGCTCACATATCCTCAAGCAGTCCGGCGTTGCCAACCATGCTTCGGTTGCCATGGTCACCAGTCCCTATCATATGCCGCGCTGCCTTTTGCTGCTGCGCCTGGCACGGTGGCGCGCACATGCCATTCCGTTTATTCCTCACGGGGCTCACACCGTGGGCCTGCGCACAAAACTGCGCCGCATCGCGCATGAAAGCTTTGCAATTGCGTGGGATGCGCTGCTCGTCCTGGTCTGGCGTATTGTGCCGCGTTAGCGCAGGCCCTATTCTGCGCCCGATGGTTTTTTCTTCCATTCCTTGCAATTTATCCGCCTTCGGGCATCGTTTTTGAAACAGTGAGTATCATGGCCGTTTACGCATTTACTTTTCCCGGACAAGGCAGCCAGTCCGTTGGCATGGGGCAGGAGCTTGCGGAAGCTTTTCCCGCCGCACGCGCGGTTTTTCAGGAAGTTGACGATGCCCTGGGCGAACATCTGTCTAAAACGATCTTTGAAGGCCCGATAGAAACCCTCACCAGCACGGAAAATGCCCAGCCCGCCCTTATGGCTGTGTCCATGGCGGTTCTGCGCGTGCTGGAACAAGACGGCGGACTTGACCTGGCAGGGCGCGTTACCTTGCTCGCCGGTCATTCCTTGGGGGAATATGCGGCCCTGGCCGCGGGTCGGGCGTTTGATGTTGCCCAGGCCGCCAGGCTGCTGCGCCTGCGCGGGCAGGCCATGCAGCGCGCCGTGCCTGCGGGGGAGGGCGGCATGGCGGCACTGATTGGGGTCACCCTGGCGCAGGCTGAAGAAATATGCACCCGCGCCAGCGAGAGCGGCAGCACCGAAATCGCCAATGACAACGGCGGTGGGCAAATTGTCATCTCGGGCAAGATGGCCGGGATTGACGCAGCCATCGCCATCGCCAAGGAAATGGGCATCAAGCGCGCGCTCAAGCTCCCGGTTTCGGCTCCTTTTCACTCCTCGCTCATGAAGCCTGCCGAAGACGCAATGGCCGAAGCGCTGTCCAAAGCCGATATTGCAGCGCCCGTTGTGCCTGTTATCGCCAACGTGACCGCCGAGCGTGAAACCGATGTCGATACGATTCGTGTTAATCTGGTCCGGCAGGTAACCGGCCGTGTACGCTGGCGCGAGAGTGTGGCCGCCATGACCGGCATGGGTGTTGATACGTTTGTGGAGATCGGGGCAGGCAAGGTTCTGTCCGGTCTGGTCCGTCGTATTGACCCCGAAGTTTCGACCGTGTCCATCGGCACTCCGGCGGATATCGAAACTTTCCTCAAATCCCTTTAAAGCAGGTAGCACAACATGTTCCGACTGGATGGAAAAACAGCACTCGTAACCGGGGCATCCGGCGGCATTGGCAGCGCCATTGCCAAGGCCCTTCATGCCCAGGGCGCCAAAGTTGTGCTGTCTGGCACGCGTGAAGCCGTTATCCGTGACTTGGCCGAGACCCTGGGCGAGGGAGCATTTTACGCAGCCGCCAACCTGAGCGAGCCATCCGAAGCGGATGCCCTGATCGCCAGGGCGGAAGAGGTTGCCGGTGCGCCTTTGGATATTCTGGTCAACAACGCGGGCCTGACGCGGGACATGCTGGCCCTGCGCATGAAGGATGAGGACTGGAATCAGGTCCTTAATGTTGACCTTGCCGCCCCGTTCCGCCTGTGCCGCGCCACCCTCAAGGGTATGTTGCGCCGCCGGAGCGGCCGCATTGTCAACATTGCCTCGGTTATTGGCACAACCGGCAATGCCGGGCAGGCCAACTATGCTGCGGCCAAGGCGGGCATGGTGGGCATGAGCAAGTCCCTGGCGCAGGAGGCTGGCTCACGCGGGGTTACCGTAAATGTTGTGGCTCCAGGCTTTATTGTCACCCCAATGACCGATGTGCTGCCTGACGCGCAGAAAGAAAAACTCCTCTCCTCCATTCCGCTCGCCCGCCTTGGGCAGCCGGAGGATGTTGCCTCGGCCGTACTGTATCTGGCATCGGATGAGGCACGGTGGGTTACAGGGGCCACGCTGCATGTCAACGGCGGCATGGTTATGGCCTGAGCATACGAAAAGCATATGCACCGCCAGAACAGGTGGTGCAAAATGCTTCAAGATGTGCCACACATGCAGCGCAACCACGCTGTTTTGGGCATGTGACAGATGTATTTGTCTGGTTTGCCTTGGCGTGGAGAGATAAAACGTGCTAATCGCGCGCAACACCTTACTGCTGGACCGGAAATGGGTGGGCTCCCAGTCCGCCTCGCTCCAGGCCAGCATCAAGGTCCGTCGCGAATTAAACACCTGAACAACCTGCCCTTTTTGGTAGGCAGGCATATGGGATAGAAAGACAGATGAGCGAAATCGCTGACAAGGTTAAGAAAATCGTGGTCGAGCATCTCGGCGTTGAGGAAAGCAAAGTGACCCCCGAAGCGTCATTCATTGACGATCTGGGCGCTGACAGCCTTGATACCGTTGAGCTGGTGATGGCGTTTGAAGAAGCCTTCAATGTCGAAATCCCCGAAGATGCCGCAGAAAAAATCACCACGGTGAAAGACGCCATCGACTATATTGAAAAGCAGAAAGCCGCCTGATTTCAGGCCATCTGCCTTAAATTACAGGACTATGGTCCCTCAGATGGCTGAGGGACCAGATATGTGTCGAATGGGGAGCGGGCTGGTTTGTTGCTTTCGGCCGGAATGAATTCTGGACGGAGACGCGTTGTCGTCACCGGCATGGGCATCGTCGGGCCTCTCGGCCTCGGTGTCGAAAACGTATGGTCACGTCTGATCGCAGGCGAGAGCGGGATTGGCAAAATCTCGCAGTTCGATGCGAGTGATCTCCCTGCGCAGGTCGCGGGCGAAGTCCCCAACGGACCGCGAGAGGAAGGTAAGCTCACGCTCTCCGAGTGGGTGCCGACCAAAGACCAGCGCAAAATGGACCGCTTTATCCATATGGGTCTGGTCGCGGCTACCGAAGCTGTCGAGGACTCCGGCTGGAAACCCCAGACCGAGGAAGACAAATGCCGTACCGGCGTTATGATCGGCTCGGGTATTGGTGGCCTCCAGACAATATATGACGCCTCCATTACGGTACATGAAGGACGTGCGAAGCGGCTTTCGCCCTTTTTCATTCCTTCCGCCCTGATCAATCTTGTTTCCGGGCATGTCTCCATCAAATACGGTTTTCAGGGTCCCAACCATTCGGTCGTGACCGCCTGTGCAACGGGTGTGCATGCCATTGGTGACGCGGCACGCCTGATTATGTTTGGCGATGCGGACGTTATGGTCGCAGGGGGCGCCGAAGCTACGGTCTGCCCGCTGGGTATTGCCGGATTCTGCTCCGCGCGCGCTCTTTCCACCGGCTTCAACGCGACCCCCCAGCAGGCTTCCCGCCCATGGGACAAGGACCGCGATGGTTTTGTCATGGGGGAAGGGTCCGGCATTGTCGTACTCGAGGAGTATGAACACGCCAAGGCACGCGGTGCCAAGATTTATGGCGAAATCATCGGTTACGGCATGTCTGGCGATGCCTACCATATTACGGCACCATCCGAAGGCCATTACGGTGCATACCGCGCCATGCGGTCCGCCTTGCAAAGTGCGGGCCTGACAACGGCAGACATCAGTTATGTCAACGCCCATGGCACATCAACCATGGCCGATGACCTGGAACTGGAAGCCGTGGAACGCCTATTTGGTGATGACGCCAAAAAGCTGGCCATGTCCTCCACCAAATCCGCCACGGGTCACCTGCTGGGAGCTGCTGGCGCGATCGAGGCCATCTTCTCCATTCTTGCCATCCGGGATAACGTGGCGCCGCCCACGCTCAACCTGGACAGCCCCTCGCGTGAAAGCGTGATTGACCGTGTCGCGCACACGGCACAGCAACGCCCGATCAATGTTGCCCTGTCCAACAGCTTTGGATTTGGCGGCACAAATGCCAGCCTGATCGTGCGTGGCGTCTAAGCGCAAAAAACAGCCTTCTCCTCCTTCGGGCCACAGTAAACGCTTTCGTTTTCTCATGTGGTCTGGAGGTGGGGTTATTAGCCTCTTTGCCGGTATGGGGCTGGCCGCATTTTTGGGTTGGCAAAGCTATACCCGCCCTGGACCATTATCTACCGACCAGGATATTGTGGTCCCTCATGGCAATTACACATCCACGCTGAACGCGCTGCAAAATGCTGGCGTCATTCCCAACACATGGTGGAATGGCCGGGTGTTTTTGAGCGCCGTTGCCCTGACCCGTCAAAACGGGCAGATCCATGCGGCAGAGCTCTCCTTTCCAGCCCATGCCTCCATTGCGCAGACCTTGTGGATTCTGCGGCATGGAAAGCCCGTCCAGCATAAGTTGACCATCCCTGAAGGGCTGACAGCCTGGCAGGTTCAGGCGCTGATTCAAGCAGCCCCCTTCCTGACCGGAGAAACACCCCTCCCCGAAGAAGGCAGTACGCTCCCCCAGACCTACACCTATTTGCGTAACAGTTCCCGCAAGGAACTGCTGGCCCACACGCAGGCCGGTATGACGCAGGCCCTCAGGCAAATCTGGGATGCGCGAGAAAATGGTTTGCCACTTGCCAGCCAGCAAGAACTCCTGACCCTGGCCTCGCTTATTGAAAAAGAAACCGGTCAACCCGGTGAACGCCCGGCAATTGCGCGCGTATTTTACAATCGCCTGCAAAAAGGCATGCGTCTGCAAACAGACCCTACGGTTATTTACGCCCTGACACAGGGCAAGCCACCGCTGGACAGGGCACTGACCCATGCGGACCTTCAGGCGCCCAGCCCATACAACACGTATCTGAATACCGGCCTGCCTCCGGGGCCAATATGTTCTCCCGGTGCTGCTGCATTACAAGCGGCAGCACACCCTGCAAAAGGCGATATGCTTTATTTTGTCGCCAGTGGGGCAGGGGGGCATAATTTTGCGGCCACACTGGTGGACCACAACCATAATGTTTCGCTTTTACGCAAACAAAAAACCGGCCACTAACACCCTTGCGTGTCAGATGGCCGGTTTATCGTTCATACCATAAGATGGTGTCAGCGCGACCCTGAGCGAACCGGGGACAGGCTTTCTTGCTGAATACCACCGCTGGGGGCCGTTACACCCGTGCTGTCACTATCGATCGCATTAACACTGCTGCCCGCGCGCGAGGAGGCCGCCGCCGTTGTCTGGGCCATGCGGGCATAACGCATGAGAACGCTGCGCAGGGGGTCCGCATCCGGGTTGTTCACCCGCATGCTCACGACAATGTCTTCCGGGCCAACACTCTGCTTGTAGTAGGCCCGGTTTTCATCACTGTTGACTGTCAGCTTGCTGCCCCCAAGTGAGGCACCTGCGAACACACCCTGAGACTTCTGGGCGATCAGGATGTCCGTATTGCTGGCGCCGGCATTGGCGCTGGCCACGGCCGAACTCATGTTGGCAAACGATGCGCCTGCGTTGGAACCGAACTGGAACTGGCTATCCAGCAGGGCCTGAAGGCCACGATCGGTCATGATGAAAAAGACGATCTGCGAACTTTGTATGCCCAGCTGGATGCCAAAGGACGCGGAACTCAGCTTGTAAAATGCCGGGTCCGACCAGGAGCCGCGCGCATCCTTTGCCAAAAGCACGCAGTCTCCATGCGCGCCACCAAAAGCGATGGACATCCGAAACATGGAGGGGCAGACCATGACCGCGCGTGACTTGGCAAGGTTATCCACCAACGCGCTCTGGCCATTTGCACCTAAAAAAATATCCTGCACGCTCAGGGCCGCTTTATCCACGGTGGACTGAGGGCTGTCTGCCGCCTGTGCGTACCCGACAATGCCCGAAGACAGCATGGTTGCCGCCAGAACCAGAGAAACTGAAGACAGCCGTCTAAAGAAATGCATTCGGGTTTCTCCACGATAAGCCAATGAATTATTGTCTAAAAAAGCATGCTTTTGTGGCACGAGAAAGGCCTGTCATTATTTTGTCGTTATTCCAGTGGAATGGAAACAGCCTTGGCCAGTACAGGCCCAATATACGGATTGGCGGCCAGAATGGTTGCCCCACCCGTTAACCCTCCGTTTTGCAGGAAGGGAGACACAACGGCCCCGGCTTCGGCCAGCAGGGGCAACGCTGCGGCCACATCCCACAGATTGATCACAATTTCGATGTAGCCATCAAGCCGTCCGCTAGCCACATCCGCCAGCGCCAGCGCACCGCACCCGCCAGAGCGGGGCATGGTGCCAAGTTCCATGATGGCGTCCATCTTCTCCATGAAAACGGGTTTGGGCACACGGCCACTCCAGCCCATCTCGATCATGGAGCGGGACGGGTCCTTGATGGGGGAGGCCTTGATCGGCCTGCCGTTCAAAAAGGCTCCATGCCCGCGCAGCGCCGTATAGACTTCGCCCAATGCCGGGGCGTCTATCACGCCGGCCACGGGTTCGTCCCCGTCCATCAGGCCGAGCGACACACACCACCTGCACCGGCCACGGGCGTAGTTGGATGTGCCATCTATCGGGTCCACAACCCAACGCAGGCTCCCTGTACGGCTGATGCCGCCTTCCTCCCCCTGAAAACCGTCTTCTGGGAAAAGCTCGTGCATGCGCCGGGCAATAAAAGCCTCGACCGCACCGTCTGTTTCCGTCAACCAGTCCTGCGCGGATTTCAGCTCCCCCTGTGGCCCCCCCGGTGGCGGCCGCATGGACATGGCCAGGCGGGCCGCATCATGCACAACAGCCCGGGCGGCTTCCAGTCTATAGGCAAGGGTGGGGC
>CALCDN010000051.1 GCA_937900755.1 uncultured Acetobacter sp.
AGGGGGTACGAGGGGGTGGCGGGGACCGGTCGGCTGGAAGAACAGTCCTACCTGCACCAGCTTGGCGCGTCTGATGTGCTGGCGCGCTCGCATTTTGAAATGCCCTCCCGCCCATTGGAAAAAGCCCGTTGGGCCGGAGCGGTGGATGTTGTGGGGGGGCGGGTTCTGGCGTCTGTTTGCGCATCCATGAAGCAACAGGGCGTGGTTACGGCCTGTGGGTTGGCGGGAGGCATGGATTTTCCCGCAACGGTTGCTCCCTTTATTTTGCGTGGGGTTACCCTTGTCGGGGTGGATAGTGTGATGTGCCCCAAAACTGTCAGGCAGGACGCATGGGCGCAGTTGGCGGCACGGGTGGATAAAACCCTGCTGGCGGGTATGACGCGGGTCATACCCCTGTCGGAAGTGGCGGCGGCTGCGGCGGACCTGCTGGATGGCAGGGTGAGAGGGCGTCTGGTTGTTGAACTGCCTGACAGAAAGGGCGGGCGAGGCGGCGCATACGCAAAGTTGCCGGTTTATGGCTGGGATAGTTAGTAAAAAATTTAAGTGTTGATCCGGGTATGGTTTACCAAAAAAATCTGGGCGAGATTTTGTAAGTATAGATAAAAAACAAGATGCAAAATCATTTTTAATTAAAACAATACGCAGAATATAAAAAATAAAAATAGATTGTAGTGCGTAATAGTACAATATAAATAGATTTTTAACGATATGTCCATAAACCTAATCCTAGAATAGGACTGTACGGGGGGCGTTCAATTATGGATTCGCAAAAAATGGGAGAGTTCGCGCCATCACGCACCGCTTGACGGAAGTTACATAACTATATAGTTAATTATATTAGTTAAATAAATTATGTAAGTATGGTTAGTATGACAGCCGCATCCACCCGCCCCTATGGCGCAGACATGACAAGAGGACTGGCCCGCATGGCGCGCGGCTGGCTGCTTGGGTCCGTGGTCGCGGGTGGTGTTTCGGCTGTGCTGCTGGTGTGCCAGTTTATTCTACTGGCCCATGTCGTGGATGACCTGGCGTTTCATGGCTGCACCCCGGAATCGGAAGTGCGCGTGTTTGCACTTATTCTGGCCTGCCTTGCCGGGCAGGTGGGTGCGCGCTTTGCGTCCGACATGATGGGAACACAGGCGGGGTTGCGGGGGGCCAGCCATGTTCGTGGCCAGCTTCTGGCGCATCTGTTCGCCGCAGGCCCGGTGGCCTGTGCGGGTGTCCCCGCGGGGGAAGTGGTGACCACGTTTACAGAGGGTGCGGAAGCCCTGGTTCCCTACTTTGCCCGCTATATGCCCTCTGCTGCCATGATGGTGGTTCTGCCCCTGCTTATTCTGGGCGTGGTGGCGGGCGTGGACGGGTGGAGTTTTCTCGTGCTGGCCTGCACCGGGCCGCTTGTTCCTGTTTTTATGGCGTTTGTGGGGTATGGCGCTCAGGCCATCATGGACAGGAGGTGGCGCCAGCTTTCCCTGCTTGGGGGCAGTTTTCTGGATGCGTTGCGGGGTATGAAAACCCTGCGCCTGCTGGGGCGTGCACAGGGGAGCCTGGAGCGGATTACCCATCTGGCGGACGCGCACCGGCGCACGACCCTGTCTGTTATGAAAGTGGCGTTCCTGACATCGGCCGTACTGGAGTTTTTTTCCAGCCTGTCCATTGCGCTGGTGGCCGTTGTGTTTGGCACACGTCTGCTGGCGGGGACTGCGGATTTTCGGTCCGCTTTTCTGGTGTTGCTGCTCGCGCCGGAGTATTTTATGCCCCTGCGCACATTTTCCGCCAGCTATCATGCCCGGCAGAATGTCCGTGCCGCCCTGGACAATATGGGAGCGGTGTTTGCCCTGCCTGCCCTGGCGCAGCACCATGGCGGGCAGGCCGTGCCGGGGCCGGGCGGGGCAGGGAGCCTAAGTTGCCAGGCCCTTGGGGTGCGCAGCCCGGATGGCCTGCCTGTCCTGCATGATGTGAGTTGTGATTTTTCCCGTAACAGACTGACTGTTTTAACCGGAGCCAGTGGCGCGGGTAAAACCACGTTGCTGTACGCGTTGCTGGGTTTTGTGTCCCCTTCGGCTGGCAGGTTGGAGGCGTATGACGTGTTTGGCCAGACCATGCCGCTCGAAAATGTGCGTATGGCATGGGTTCCGCAGCAGCCGGTGATGATTTTTGGAACCGTGGCGCAAAACCTGCGCCTTGGCGCACCGGACGCGGATGCGGAGCAACTGCGCAATGCCGCGGCACAGGCCGATGCGCTGGATTTTATCAATGCGCTGCCCAATGGGTTTGACACGCACATGGGTGAGCGGGGCAGCCGCCTGTCTGGCGGGCAGGTGCGTCGCCTGGCTCTGGCGCGGGCGCTGCTGCGCAACCCGGCCGTTCTGGTGCTTGATGAACCCACGGCAGGGCTGGATACGGCCAGCGCGCTGCGTGTGGCCAATGCCATACGTCAGTGCGCCACAGGGCGCATTGTTGTGGTTGCAACCCATAGGCAGGCCATGGCCACGCAGGCGGATGTGCTGCTGCACGTGGCCGACGGTACGGTGGTGGTGCGGCCCATATGCAAGGAGACGGTTGCATGACTGTACCGTGGGGTTCCTCGCAGGGTGGGCGCTTTGTTGAGGGCGCGTCCGGTTTTATCCGGCTGGCGGCAGGGGCGCGGTGGCGTCTTGCGTGGGGTGTGGGGCTTGCCTGCGCTGCGTCCATGGCGGGGTTTGGTCTGCTTTTTCTGTCGGGTTGGTTGCTGGCTGGCGCGGCTGTTGCGGGGCTTGCCGGGCAGGGAGCCGCGCGGGCGTTCAATATTATGCTGCCTGCAACGGGTGTGCGCTTTTTTGCCATGGTGCGTATTCTGGCCCGGTACATGGAGCGGGTTGTGGCGCATGATGGGGCTTTGCGCCTGACGGGGCGTTTGCGTGCAAGGGTTTATGCAGCCCTTGTCCCGCGCGCCCCCGCCGGGTTGACAGACCTGCGAGGGGGCGACCTGCTGGGGCGTTTTGTCTCGGATACGGACAAGGTCGCGGCATACTATACGGATGTGGCGCTGCCTTTTGCGCGGGCTCTGCTATGTGGTGTGGTGTTTGTGGGAGTGTTCGCCTGCGTGCTGCGCCCTGCCGCCCTGGTTCTGGCGGTCGGGTTGTTGGCGGGGGGTGTGCTGGTGCCATGCTTGATTGGCGCCGCCACGGACCGGCTGGTACGGGTTGGGGCGGAAAAACAGAGCCACATCCAGGCGGAACTGGCCCAGACGCTCCAGAACCTTGGGGAATACCTGTTGCTGGATGCAGCGCACGGGCGGGCTGTTGGCTGGACAGATGCGCAGTCGACTGTGGATGGTGCGCGCTGGCGGCTGGATGCGCTGGAAGGGGCTGCGCGTAGCCTCATAACCATGCTGGCATTTGTCACGGCGCTGGCTGTTCTGGTGCTGGCGGCAAATGCCTGCCGGGCCGGACAGGTGAGTGTCGCCCAAATTCCCATGCTGGTTCTGGGGGTTCTGGCGGCGTTTGATGTGGTCGCTCCCCTGCCTCTGGCGCGGCAGGCCGCGGCTGGGGCACGGCTGGCCGGGGCGCGGCTGGCAAAAGTATGCGCACCACACAGGGGGGTGGTGGAGGCATTGCCCCCCCACCTGCCGCATGCGCCCTATGACCTGGTCCTGCAAAACATAAACTTTGCGTATCCCCAGACTGTAAGCCCGGTTTTACGTAATGCTTCCCTGACCATCCGGCAGGGGGAGCATGTGGGTCTGGTTGGGCCTTCGGGCATGGGAAAAAGCAGCCTGATCAACCTTCTGTTCGGCTTTTACGCGCCCCAGAGTGGCAGTATCGCGTTTGGCGGAGTGGATGTGGGCCTGCTGCGCGCGGAGGATATGGCCGCCTTTGTGAGCGTGGTGGCACAGGATTTTCATCTGTTTGCCGGAACATTAAGGGATAACCTGCTGCTTGGAGCGCCATCGGCCACCGATGCCGAATTGGAGGATGTGCTGAAGACAGCACAGTTGACGCAATTCATCCAGTCCTTGCCAGAAGGTTTGCAAACATGGGTCGGCAATGACGGCCTGCGTCTTTCGGGTGGGCAGGCGCGCAGGGTGGCGGTGGCTCAGGCCCTGCTGCGGAAAACGCCATGGCTTGTTCTGGACGAACCGACCGAAGGGCTGGAAGCCCCCCTTGAGCAGGCTCTTATGGCGGCCCTTGTGCGGCGCTGCGCCAACACCACTCTTGTGTGCATGACCCATCGCGCGGCGGTGCTGCCGTTCATGCACAGGGTTGTCCGGGTGGAGGATGCACGCTTTTGCCCAGAAGGGAGAGCGACATGAAGCGCTGAACGTGAAAAACGCTTTTCTTCTGTCATAAGGTTGAGAAAATGGATCTGATTAACCCTGCGGTCGTTGACCTTTCACGCTTTCAGTTTGCGTTAACGGCCCTGTACCACTTCATGTTTGTTCCCCTCACACTGGGTCTGACCTTCATGCTGGCCGCCATGGAAACGGTGTATGTCGTGACCGGCAGGCAGGTGTACAAGGACATGGCCCTGTTCTGGGGCAAGCTGTTTGGCATAAACTTTGCCCTTGGTGTTGCAACCGGCCTGACCATGGAGTTCGAGTTTGGCACCAACTGGTCCATGTATTCCCGCTTTTTTGGGGACATGTTCGGAACACCCCTGGCCATAGAAGGGCTGATGGCGTTCTTTATGGAATCCACCTTTGTTGGTTTGATGTTTTTTGGCTGGGACCGTCTGAGCAAGCCCGCGCATCTGGCCATTACCTATCTTGTCGCATTGGGCTCCAACCTGTCCGCCTTGTGGATTCTGGTTGCCAACGCCAGTATGAACGTGCCCCACGGCGCACATTTTGACCCCGAAACCCTGCGCATGACGTTTGACAGTTTTGTCGGTGTCGTTTTCAACCCCGATGCACAGGCCAAGTTTGTCCACACATCGGTGGCGGGTTACGTGGCGGCGTCCATGTTTGTCATGGGGATCAGTGCGTTTTACCTGTTGCGCAGGGAACACCGCGCATTTGCCGCGCGTTCATTCCGCATGGCGGCCCTGTTCGGCATTTTTTCCACCGTTGCCGTCATTACGTTGGGGGATGTGCTGGGGCGTCTGGATTATGAGCATCAGCCCACCAAGATCGCGGCCATAGAGGGGCTGTGGCACACCAGCAAACCCCCGTATGAGCCGTGGATCGTGGCGGCCCTGCCCAATGACGCCAAACAGGAAAGTTCTTTCGAAATTGGCGTGCCGTTTGTGCTCACCCCCCTGATTACACACAGCTTTGATACGCCCATTACCGGCATGATCGAACTCGAGGACGCGGCCGCCCCGCGCATTGCCTCGGGCATTACAGCCATAAGCGCTCTACGCCGGTACGAGGAGAGCCATCTGGGAGCTGACCTGGAGGTGTTCCATGCCCACCAGAACGACATGGGTTACGGCCTGCTGGCCACACGCCACGCACCCAACCAGGACGTGACCGCCATAGCGCCCGAGCAGCTCCAGAGCGTTATTGAACAGACCAAACCCGATATTCTGCCCAATGTGTTTGTCACGTTCTGGTCTTTTCGGATCATGGTTTTTCTGGGTGTGTTCTTTTTCGTACTGTTTGCCATGGCGTCCTACCTGAGCCTGAAGAACCAGCTGGAGCGTAACCGCCTGTTCCTCAAGCTGTGCATGTGGTCGATCCCCCTGCCGGTACTGGCGACGGAATTTGGCTGGATCACGGCGGAAGGCGGGCGACAGCCATGGACCGTGTTCGAGCGGCTGCCCACCTTCATGTCCGCTTCCACGCACAGCATGTCGTACATGCTGTTCTCGCTGGCCGGGTTTACAATGCTTTACAGCATATTTATCGCGGTTGAGCTTTACCTGATGTTCAAGTTCGCACGGCTGGGACCGGAGGCGCATCATCAGCATGATGATGGTGCGGACCCCGCTCACCTGTCCGTTGTGGCGCACTGAGGAGGGTCTTGCACCATGGATGTTTACGTTATTCTCAAGCTTGTCTGGGCTGGCCTTTTATGTGTGCTGCTGATCGGGCTTGGCCTGATGGTGGGCATGGATATGGGGGTAGGCACCCTGCTGCGCTTTGTGGGCCGCACGGATGGAGAGCGCCGTACCGCACTCAATATCATCGGCCCGCACTGGGATGGTAACCAGGTCTGGTTCATTCTGGGGGGAGGCGCCATTTTCGCGGCGTTCCCCACCCTGTACGCCACATCGTTTTCCGTGTTCTATGTGGTCATGATCGTGTTGCTGTTCAGCATGATTTTGCGACCTGTGGCGTTTGAATATCGCTCCAAGGTGGAGGCCCGCCTGTGGCGCGCAAGCTGGGACTGGGTTTTTCTGCTTTCAGGCTTTTTGCCCATGTTTGTTTATGGCGCGGCCTTTGGCAATATTCTGCAAGGTGTGGGCTACCACTTCAACTGGACCGGGCAGTATTTTCAGGACAACTCGTTCCTGACCTACCTGCTCAATCCGTTCGCCATTCTGTGCGGGCTCATGGCGGTTTCCCTGAGTGTCATGCAAGGGGGGGTCATGTTGATGATCCGTTCGGAAAATCCCATTCATGACCGCGCGCAGTACTTCGCCGCCCGTGCGGGGCTTATGGCGGTTGTTCTGTTCCTTGCCGGTGGGGTGTGGGTTCGGGGCATGTCAGGTTTTGTGCTGGAGCAGGGCGACCCCGCCATGCCCGCAAACCCCATGCATGGGCAGCACGTGAGCATGCAGGCGGGGGCGTGGCTGCACAACTATGCGGCACACCCCGTGCTGTGGCTGCTGCCATTGCTGGGCGTTGTGTGCATGCTGGCCGAGGTCGCGCTTGTGCTGGCCAACAGGCCCCGAATGGCATGGTGGATGGGCCTTGGGGCATGGGTGGGCACCATTGGCACGGTTGCGGCCTCCATGTTCCCGTTTTTCATGCCATCCACCACAAGCCCGGACCAGAGCCTGACAATATGGAACAGTTCGGCCAGCCAGTACGGGCTGACCTGCATGCTGGCGGTATCCCTGGTCTTTGTGCCGCTGATCCTGTGTTACACGTCGTGGTGTTACTACGTGATGCGCGGCAAGGTACACACGGCGGATATTGTCAAAGACACGCATAGTTACTGAAAAGGAAAGAGCGGATGATAATCTTGCTGCGTTTTGCGGGGCTGGGTCTGGCTCTGGTGGTGGCTTTGCTGTTTGCCGTTTTTGTGGGCGATCAGGGGCCTTGGTACTTCGCGTGGGCGGTTGGCACCGTCATGATTATTCTGGTCGCGGCAGCCGGTGCGGTTCTGTTTGACGCACAGGATGGACGCGATACGTCACAAGAGGAGTTCTGAGCATGATGGGGGATCTGGAATCAATCATATTTTTTGTACCATTTTTGTATTTATCGTTTTATATTATAGCATTTTCTGTTATAAAAAAGATGTTTCCCTAGCCTGTAATTCTAACATCTGGGAAGCCTCACAAAGGAACAGCCTGCATATTACGGTATGCAGGCTGTTTTGTTGTATGGGCATGCAAAAACCCCCGGCCATGATCCGATCATGGTCGGGGGAGAACGAAAAAACCGTTATGGTCCTGGGTGATTTAAGAAAAAGTGGTTGTCATCAGGCTTCCAGCCCGCCATCCACGGGCAGGGCGGCGCCTGTAATGTAGGAAGCCTTGGGGCTGGCCAGAAAAGCGGCCATGGAGGCAATGTCATCCACCGTGCCGTAGGCGCCGGTTGCCACAAAGCTGCTGATAAGGGCTGCACCTTCGCCATCTTCTGGGTTCATGTCGGTGTGGATCGGGCCGGGTTCGATGACGTTGGCCGTAATGCCCCGGCTCCCCAGGTCGCGCGCAACGCCCTTGGCAAAACCGCGCAGGGCGGCCTTGGTGGCGGCATAAAGCGAAATGCCGGGGAAGGGAGCACGTGCGCCAAAAGCAGACCCGATGTAGATGATCCGCCCGCCATCCTTCATGTGTTTTACGGCTTCCATGGTTTCCACCATGACGGCGCGTACGTTCAGGTTCAGGATATTCTCAATCTGTGCGACCGTCATTTCGTCAATCGGGCCGTAGGGGTAGGTGCCCGCGTTACAGACCAGCGCATCAATACGGCCAAAAGCGATTATGGTTTCGGCAATGACTTCGCGGTTGCCTTCGACCGATGCCCCGTTGGCCTTGATGGTCAGCGCCTTGCGGCCCAGGCCACGAATTTTTTCCGCAACTTTTTCCGCAGCACCCGAACTGCTGGAATAGGAAATGGCAATATCATATCCGTCTTTTGCCAGCGCTTCGGCAATGGCGGCTCCAATGCCCCGGCTGCCGCCGGTTACAATAGCAACACGATTGCTCATGATATTCAAAACCTTTCAAAATTTTGGCCTGTTTTCAGGCGTCGTTCAAACCCAGCATCAGGCTGATGTTCTGCAATGCGGCACCTGAAGCCCCCTTGCCCAGATTGTCCAGGCGGGCGCTGAGCAGGGCTTGTCTGGTCTGTGCGGTTGCGTGCACGCGCAGTTCCATCCTGTCACTTCCCGCCAGCGCTTCGGCGGAGAGTTTGGGTTCATGTGGCATAACGCGCACATGCGCCTGCCCTGCATAGTGGTCTTGCAGAACGGTATGCAAATCACTCCCGGTAATGTGGCCTTGCAGGTCATCCAGATGCAGGGGGATGGAGACAATCATCCCCCGTGCGAAATGCCCGACCGAGGGCACAAAAACCGGGCGCCGGGTCAGGCCCGCATGCTGGTGAATTTCGGGTACATGCTTGTGCTCAAGGCTCAGGCCATACAGTTCAAATGCTGGTCCGCCTTCGCGTTCATGCGCCTCTATCATGCTGCGCCCCCCACCGCTGTAGCCACTGACGGCATTGATGCATATGGGGTAATGGGCATCCAGCACGCCTGCGTCCACCAGTGGGCGAAGCAGGGCAATGGCGCCCGTGGGGTAGCAACCGGGGTTGGACACGCGCAAAGCGCTGGCAATGGCCCGGTCCTGCCCCTTCGCCAGTTCGGGAAAGCCGTAAACCCACGCACTGTCGGTGCGGAAAGCCGTGCTGGCGTCCAGCAGACGGGGGGCTGCCTCACCCAGTGAGGCGGCCATCTGCACCGCTTCGCGCGAGGCATCGTCTGGCAGGCACAGAACCACCAGATCGGCCGCGGCCATGGCGTCCTTGCGGGCTGCTGGGTCCTTGCGCCGGGCAGGGTCGATTGAAAACAGCGTAACAGGCAGGGCCGAGAGGCGCTCGCGTATTTCCAGCCCTGTCGTGCCTGCTTCGCCATCAATGAAGATAACGGGTTTCTGTGTCATGCCTTCCTCTTCTGATTCTGGCGGTAGGTTAGGCTTTATGCCTGCAAGCGCATAGACGTAGGGTGGGATTATGGCACAATGTTTAACACAACAAGACCCCGCCTCCCGCGTGGCAGGCCACCAGAACAGGCAGACACCATGACCAAGACAGCCCAGCCCCCCGTAGCCGCCCCCCTGGATGCGGCGCAGAACAGGCAGAATTCCGCGCGGAATATTGAGCGCCTGCTGGCCCTTATGGCGCGCCTGCGCGACCCGGAGGAGGGCTGCCCATGGGACCGCGAGCAAACGCACCAGCCCATAGCCCCCTATGCCATAGAAGAGGCCTACGAGGTGCTCGACGCCATAGCGCGGCAGGACTGGCAGGCTTTCCCCGATGAATTGGGGGATCTGTTGTTGCAGGTTGTCTATCAGGCCCAACTGGCCGAAGAACAGGGGCGCTTTGCCTTTGCCGATGTCGCCCGCATTGTAACTGAAAAAATGATCCGCAGGCACCCGCATGTGACCTTTGGCAAGGATGTTTTGGGGGATGTGACGCAGCCGCCCTCCCTGGTGGCGGCTGACGCATCTGCCGCTGCCGTGCCGGGGCAGTGGGAGGCAATCAAGGAGCGCGAGCGCACGCATGTGGCGCAGGCCGGTGGCGTGGATGTGCCTCCCCCCGGAGCCCTGGCGGGTGTGCCGCCCGCCCTGCCAGCCTTGCTCCGTGCCTCCAAACTGGCCGCCCGCGCGGCCCGTGTGGGGGTCGACTGGCCGGATGTGGAGGGGGTTCTGGCCAAAGTGCAGGAGGAAATAAACGAATTT
>CALCDN010000052.1 GCA_937900755.1 uncultured Acetobacter sp.
GGTGAAAGGCGGCCCCGCCAATATCCAGCCCGCTCTGAATGTTCACTCCGCTTACGGAGAGAAGGGTCTGTTCCGCTTTTGCTGGCAAAACCTTACCAAACGCACCAAGCAGCAGGGTGCAGCACCCAAGCCTGACCGCGCCCGAAACCCCGCCGCCAACACAACCGGGCACGCCCCGCCCCCCCTTGCCAGCGCGCCCTGCAACCAGAGCCGGGGGTTTGGCGCGACAGAACAGTCCAGTGTGCTGTCTGGTTGTTTTTGGCAGACCATTCACGCTCAGAAGCACTCCCCTTCAAAACAAGCTATAGAGCCCACGCGCCCCATAGCAGGGGAAGCAATGTTTTATAACAATTGCATTATATTATAATATGTTCAAGATGATATAATGATATTCGCATTGACCATCTGCCTATGTATTGCCAGAATTATATTCTTATACACCAAAGTAATTGTTTATTTTAAACTCGTTTCTTTTCCGTTCTTTATTGAAAAACGGTAAATATGCCGATATCGAAATAATATAGATGGGACCATGAATTCCGCTTGTCTGGTAGCACAAAGCCCGCCAGCCCGCGCGGGCGCATCCCCCGCATGCGCCAGGCACGCTTGCTGCAAGCATGACGCAAAACCGGCGTACAAAACACGGCGCACATGGCAGCCAAAAACAGGGCCACACGCAGCCATGCCGCGCCTGAAGTCTTTAGCTTTTTATCAAAAGGGGAAAACGTCTGGAGCGGATGAGGGGAATCGAACCCCCGTATGCAGCTTGGGAAGCTGCCGTTCTACCATTGAACTACATCCGCGTAACGCGTGGGCGGGTTTATAGCGCGCACCAACTCTGCTTGCAATGCCTTACAGGCAGACCACACGCATTATTCCGCCTCCACCTCCGGGCCAACCAGATCGGCAATATGGCCCAGCTCCCGCAGGCCCATGCCCTCGGGCGGGCGCAGGCGCGCACTCCCACGCGCTATGCGGCGGGGGAGCACGGCCAGTGTAAAGCCAAGCTTGGCCGCTTCCTTGAGCCGCGCATCCGCCTGCGCCACCTGCCTGACCTCGCCCGACAGGCCAACCTCGCCAAAATACACCTCACCTGGGCTTGTGGGCACGCCGCTGGCGGCGGACACCAGGGCCGCGGCCACGGCCATGTCAGCCGCAGGTTCCACCACTTTAAGCCCGCCCGCCACGTTCAGATAAACATCCATGCCCGAAAGTTTGAGCCCGCAGCGTGTTTCCAGCACCGCCAGCAACATGGCCAGCCGCCCGCTGTCCCACCCCACCACGGCTCGGCGGGGGGCGCCATCTCCTCCCTTGGGGGCCAGCAGGGCCTGCACCTCCAGCAGGACGGGCCGCGTGCCCTCCAGCCCCGCAAACACGGCGGAACCGGCTATGTTGCCCCGCCGCTCGGCCAGAAACAGGGCGGATGGATTGCTCACTTCCTCCAGCCCACGGTCGGTCATGGCGAACACCCCGATTTCGTCCGTAGCACCGTAACGGTTTTTGGCCGCGCGCAGGATGCGGAACTGGTGGCCGCGATCGCCTTCAAAATACATGACCGCATCCACCATGTGCTCCAGCACGCGCGGACCTGCCAGAGCGCCTTCCTTGGTCACATGCCCGACCAGAATAAGGCTGAACCCGCGCCGTTTGGCAGCCCGGATCAACTCAAACGCACAGGCCCGCACCTGCGACACCGTGCCCGGCGCGCTGTCTACCGTTTCCAGCCACATGGTCTGGATGGAATCGATCACCACGACTTTGACGTCCGGCTCCGCCTCCAGCGTTGCCACAATATCCGCGACATTAATGGAGGCCGCCAGGTCCAGGCTGGAGTCTACAACGCCCAGACGGATGGCGCGCAGACGAATCTGGTCCACCGCCTCTTCACCCGAAATGTAGAGAACCCGCTCCCCCTTGCCCGCCAACCGGCTTGCCGCTTGCAGCAGCAAGGTGGATTTGCCTATGCCAGGGTCCCCCCCGACCAGCACGACCGATGCGCGGACAAGCCCCCCACCAAGCACCCGGTCCAGCTCCGCAATGCCTGTAACCGTGCGTGGGGGCAGTTCAACCTTGCCCCCCAGCCCATGCAGTTGCACACGCCGCCCCTTGCCCGCACGGGTGGTGGCGGAAGAGGCGGCAAGGGGCTCCACCGCCATTTCCTCCAGCGTGTTCCATTCCTGGCAGGCATCACACTGGCCCGCCCATTTGGGGTGGACGGCGCCGCATGCTTTGCACACGTACTGACGGGCGGTTTTTCTGGCCACGGACATTCCCCTGTTCCTGCCTTGCTGGCTGCTCATGAATGGAATAAAACGAGAACAAACTCAAGGGCTGTCATCCGGGCCAGTCCACCACGGGCCACGGCAAGGAGAGGCATCCACCCGCAGATAAAAAAACCATGCTTTGACGAACCCGGCCCGAACGGGTTACGCCTCACACCACAACAGACCCAGACCACACACAACAGGAACAGACAGCCCGAACCGATGGATATGGTGCTTGATCTTGTGGCCCGCACAGGCCGCGCCACACTCTCGCTTATCCGCAGTGCGGGCGCTCTGGCGCTGTTCGCCCTGGCCGGGTTGTCCCACATCATGCGTCCCCCCTTCTACGGGCGTGTGTTTGTACGCACTTTTCTGGAAACAGGGTTTTTCTCCCTGCCGGTAGTCGCCCTTACGGCCCTGTTTTCGGGCGGGGTTATTGCGCTGCAATCCTACACGGGTTTTGCGCAGTACCATGCCCAGAGCGCCATTGCGGGTATTGTGGTGCTGGCTGTCACCCGCGAGTTGGGGCCGGTGCTGGCAGGGCTTATGGTAGCCGGTCGCGTGGGGGCCGCCATGGCTGCCCAGATCGGCACCATGCGCGTAACCGACCAGATTGATGCGCTGAGCACCCTTTCCACCAACCCCATGAAGTACCTGGTGGCCCCGCGCCTGCTGGCGGGCATGATCGCGCTGCCCCTGCTTGTGCTGGTGGCCGACGTGCTGGGTGTTGCCGGTGGCTTTACGGTTGCGGTGGTCAAGCTGGGGTTTTCCCCCACCGCGTACATTACGGCCACCATGAACTCCGTTAAGGTCATGGATGTTACGGTCGGGCTGGTCAAAGCGGCCCTGTTCGGGTTCCTTATTGCGCTGATGGGCTGTTACTACGGCTACAACAGCAAAGGCGGGGCCGAGGGCGTGGGCTCGGCCACCACATCGGCCGTGGTGGTGGCGTCCATTCTGCTGCTCGCCTTTGACTACCTGATTACCGACCTGTTTTTCTCACAATGAGTGCCGCAGCCATGGACCAGGGCATGACCACTGCTCCCCCCAAGATTCGCATCCGCGACCTGCACAAATCCTTCGGGGACAAAAAGGTACTCGATGGTATTTCGCTCGATGTGCCGCAAGGAACATCGTTTGTCGTCATTGGTGGTTCGGGCTCGGGCAAATCCGTTCTGCTGCGCTGTATTCTGGGCCTGATGACCCCGGATTCGGGGTCCATTGAAATTGATGGCGAGGATGTTCTGGCAGCCCCCGCCGGACGGCGCGACCAGCTCCGCAGCGAAATTGGCATGCTGTTCCAGAACGGCGCGCTGTTTGACAGCCTGCCGGTCTGGGAAAACGTGACATTTGGCCTGCTGGCCCTGAACAAACTGACCCGCGCAACCGCGCGCGACAAGGCGGGTACCATTTTGGAGCAGGTGGGACTGGCCCCTTCCGTTGGGGACCTGTACCCTTCCGAACTTTCCGGCGGCATGCAAAAGCGCGTGGGGCTTGCCCGCGCCATTGCAGCCCAGCCCAACATTTTGTTCTTTGACGAACCCACAACCGGGCTGGACCCGATTATGGGCGCGGTTATTGACGGGCTGATCGTGGACTGCGTTAAAAAACTCGGCTCCACCGCCATTGCCATTACGCACGACATGGCCTCCGCCCAGCGGATCGGCGATGAGGCCGCCATGCTCTACAAGGGCAAACTGGTCTGGCAGGGAGCCGCCGCATCGCTCATGCATAGCGGGAACGATTACGTGGACCAGTTTACCCACGGCCGCCGCGAAGGCCCCATTACCATGGAATTGCGGCGCTGACGTCCACGACAACGCTCTAATTGTCTTGCCCACAACAGGCGTGAATGAGATAGAGACACGAGGGTCCATACTGTGAAGAAAGACACACAATGAAACGTGCGGTTCTGTTGTTGGCATGCGCGCTTGGGCTTTCCGCCTGTGGAATGTTCCACCATCCACCGCGCCAACTGACCAAACCCGCACAGTGGGAACCCCTGGGGTACCGCGACCACCTGAGCAGCAACGATAGCTGAACCCCTGCTCCAGGCATGGCGGCAGCCCCGCAGCGCACCGTTTCAAAACCGATAAACTTTTCTCACACATGAGCGCCGTGGTATAAAGTGTTCGAGCTTTGTACCATGGTGGTATGCAACCTGTTATCCGCCCTGATCGTATAGAGCTGTTATGTTCTTTCCCCCGGCGCAAGGTTGCCTGATGCTTCGTATGCCTGTTCGCGTATTGTTTTTGCTCTCACTCCTCCTCTTTTCCATGCCCCCCCTGGCCAGGCCGGTTGTGGCGCAGACTTCGGAGCAACCCCGGACAACGCTGAACGCGGGCAACGTGCCCTCCCCCCTGATCATCAGTGCCCAGGACATTGTTTCTGACAAAACACTGGATGAGATCGGGGCGGAAATACGCGCCATCTACAAAAGCGGGGTAGCCGAGCAACAGGCTGGCCACTCCGCGCTTGACCTGAGCACCCTGCTCCAGCGCGCCGCCGCCGTTTCCACCCGGACCGACAGGCTTATGGCGCGTATCCGGCCATACCAGGATGTTTACCAGAATTTTGTGGATATTCTGGGCAAGCCCCCGGTCAAGGACGACCCGCCAGAAGCCTCCTCCATTACCGAGCAGCGCGAAAGCCTGAACAGGCGGCAAAAAGACATTTCCGCCCGCATGACAAGGCTGAGGCTCTACCAGGTGGAAGCGCAGCAACTGGTTAATGAACTGCGCCAGCATGACAGCGCAATCCAGCAGGCAACGCTGTGGCAGCAACTCCCCTCCCCCCTGGGGGTCAACTTCTGGTCGCAGTTTGTACAAAGCGCGCCACAGGACGGGCGCAGGCTGACAGCACTCGGGGCAGAAACACTGGCCATGCTGGCAACAGCCATGACCGGCAAACGTATTTTCATAACCCTGGCGGGCCTGTGCGCCTCCGTGCTGCTGCTGGTCGGGTGGCTGTGCGCACGCAACCCCATACGCCTGCTGAGCACCCGCTTTTTGCCGCAAGGGCGTGTACGCCCCATTGCCGCAACCGTTCTGTGCGGTTTTGTCAGTATTCTGGCCTGCGCCATTTCCTTTCAGATTTTCTGGAACACGCTCGCGTTTGACAACCCCGCCGTGGGGGATGACCTGAACCAGCTTGCCAGCATGGTGGCAACACAGGCCCCCCTGTGCGGGCTGGTGCTGGAACTGGGGTTTTGCCTGCTCAGCCGCAAGGCGGAGTGGCGTATTTTCGCCATGTCGGACGATCTGGCCCGCAGCCTGCGCCTGTTCCCCGCATGGCTGGCCATTGCCATGATCGTGCGGGGCATCCTGCGCTATGTGGATACGCAGAGCGGGCTTTCCCTGCTGAGTGTCCAGTTGGTGGATGGGCTTTATACGCTGGCGGTCAGCCCGCTCCTGTTCGCCATTCCGCGCAAGATACGCCTGACCGCGGCACAGGACCAGGACGAGGATACGGACGCCGAACCCACGGGGGCGGCCGAGCAGACCCCACCGCTGGCACAGTTCCTGCGCAGCATGGCCATGGGTATTTCCATCATCTGCTGGATTGCGGTTCTGTCGGGCTATATCCCCCTTGCCTACACGCTGATCTCGTGGGTGAGTGTCATGGCCCTGAGCATGACAACGCTTTTGCTGCTGTCCATGCTCATAACCGCCATGGGTGGCGCGCTGTTTGCCTCGCGGGCACCTTTGGGCCGCCATCTGGTGGAACTGGGGCTGCCGCCACGGCTGATCAATCAGGCCAGTATTCTTGTCCCCGGCCTGATCAATGTGCTGCTGCTGGCGGTGGCCTACGCCATAGCCACATCCGGCGCCAATTTTGATCCGCCCCAGATATGGCAGCAACTTTACTCCCTGTTCCATGGCACGGAGGACAGCAATACATCCTCTGTCTCGCTGGATGCCATTTTGCTGTGCATTGCCCTGCCACTGGTGGGGTACCAGGCCATTAAAATTGTAAAATCATGGTTCCAGCAAAGGTTTTTCCCCGCCACCAACCTCGATATCGGGGCACAGGCATCCATCCTGAGCATCCTGGGCTATGCCGCATGGATTCTCATCGGCCTGGCCATGTTCGCAGCCCTTGGTGTGACACTCAAAAGCATGACATGGGTTGTCAGCGCCCTGTCCGTGGGGATTGGGTTTGGCCTGCAATCCATTGTGCAGAACTTTGTATCGGGCATTATCCTCATGGCCGAACGCCCCGTCTCGGTGGGGGATGTGGTGACCATTGCGGGGGTTACCGGCAAGGTGGAACGCATTAGCGTACGCTCGACCGACATACGGCTCGATGACAAATCCACCATGATTGTCCCGAACTCGCAGTTCATTACATCGGCGGTCAAGAACGCCACACGGGCACAAAAGCCCGGCGTGTTTACCGTGGAACTGGACCTGCCCTTTGCCTCGGACCTGAACAAGGCCAGCAGCGTGGTCATTGCCACGCTGAGCGCCTGTGCGGACACAGACCCCGACAGCCCCCCCACCGTCAGCATGACGTCGGTGGCCGATGGCTCCGCCGTGCTGACCGGCTCGGCCAAGGCGCGCGATGGAGTGGAAATAAAAACTGCCCGCAGCAGCGCATTGTTTGCAATCTGGCAGGCTTTTCAGGAAAACGAAATTCCCGTCACGTTCCGCCAGACCGTGCGCACGCCATAAGCGCGCAGGCAACAAAAAGCCCGGATCCCGCACTTTGGGGAACCGGGCTTTTTTTACGTGCCGGTCATGCCTGCCTGCACTGGCCCGCGTTAATGCTCGTGAATATTGTCCAGATCGGCAAAGCGTGTGTATTCGCCTTCAAAGAACAGGTTGATGGTGCCTGTGGGGCCGTGGCGCTGTTTTTCCAAAATAAGTTCGGCCTTGTTATGGACCAGCCCCATCTTGCGCTGCCACTCGTCCATGGCCACTGAGTATTTGTCCATGGAATCATAGGCTGTTTCCTTGGGCATGCGCTGTTGCAGGTAATATTCGTCACGATAGACAAACATGACCGCATCCGCGTCCTGCTCAATGGAGCCGGATTCACGCAAGTCGGAGAGCATGGGGCGCTTGTCCTCGCGGCTTTCCACCTGGCGGGAAAGCTGGGAGAGGGCAATAACCGGCACTTCCAGTTCCTTGGCAATGGCCTTGAGCCCCTGCGTGATCATGGAAATTTCCAGCACGCGGCTTTCGGGGCGGGTGCCAACCGATGGCCGCATGAGCTGGAGGTAATCCACTACAATCAGGCACAACCCCTGCGTGCGCTTGAGCCGGCGGCAGCGCGTGCGCATGGCGGAGAGCGAGATTGCGGGTGTATCATCAATCAGCAACGGCAGGCGCGCGAGTTCGTGGCTGACCCGCACAAACCGGTCAAACTCCTTCTGCCCGATATCGCCCCGGCGGATGCGCTCGCCCGAAACTTCGGCCTGCTCGGACAAAATACGTGTCGCCAGCTGCTCGGCTGACATTTCGAGCGAGAAAATAGCGACCGAGCCTTTGGGCTTGCCCCCCTTTTCCTCCGCCTCGTCCATCAGCGACCGCGCGGCCGAGAAGGCAATTTTGGTGGCCAGCGCCGTTTTGCCCATGGCAGGCCGCCCGGCCAGAATAAGCAGGTCGGACGGGTGCAGGCCCCCGGTCTTTTTATCCAGGTCACGCAGGCCCGATGTCAGGCCTGTAACGTGCCCTTCGCTCTGGAAGGCAAGGGCTGCAACATTGATCGCACCCGTAAGGGCCTTGTTGAAGGCGACAAAATCACCCTCCTTGCCTTTTTCCGTCGCCAGTTTGAACAGGGCCTCTTCCCCTGCCTCGATCTGGTCCGGGCCGGACAGGTCCCCCGTGGCGCCAAAGGCGTTGTTGACAACATTTTCGCCAATATCAATCAACTGGCGGCGGATCCAGGCATCGTGGATGGTGCGCCCGTAATCCCCGGCGTTAATAATCCCGACCATGGAGGTCAGCAGTTTGGCCAGGTAGGCCATCCCCCCCACACTGTCGAGCATGCCCGAGTTTTCCAGCTCCGCGCGCATGGTTACCGGGTCGGCCAGCTGGCCGTTTTCTATCCTGCGGGCAATGGTGGCATACAACTGGCCGTTCACACGGTTGGCAAAATGCTCGCCCGCCAGAAAGTCGGAAACCCGGTCATACGCGCGGTTGTTGGTCAGCAAGGCCCCAAGCAGCGCCTGCTCGGCCTCTATATTGGCCGGTGGCTGGCGCAGGCTCAAGCCCAGCAGGCCATCTTCCTTTGGTTTGTCGGTCTGTGTTGTCATGTTCACATTAAGGGCCTGTTACGGGTACGGGGCTGGCGCAGGGGGCCAGCAGACGGGATGGACCTGATTTTTTCAGGCGTCGAATGTCGCCACAAAACCGGCAAGGCCGGTCTGCCTGCGGGTAAGCAGGCGGCCCGCCACCAGAACGGAGCGCGCCTCGGCCACGGCCCGGTCCAGCTCGGTGTTGATGATAACCGTGTCAAACTCGTGCCAGTGCGAAATTTCGTCCCTTGCCGCGGCCATGCGCCGGGCGATTTCGTCCGGGTGGTCGGAGCCACGGCCGGTCAGGCGGCGCTCAAGCTCCTCCAGCGAGGGGGGGAGCACGAACAGGCCCACCACATCGCCCGGCAGGGCCGCGCGTATCTGCCTGTGCCCCTGCCAGTCTATGTCGAACACCATGTCATACCCTGCGGCAAGGGCCTGCTCCACCGGCGCGCGCGGTGTGCCGTAGCCACGGCCGAACACAATGGCCCATTCCAGCAACTCGCCCGCCTGCGCCATGGCCTCGAACTGCTCCATGGTGCGGAAGTAGTAGTGTACGCCCTCTTTTTCTCCCGGCCGGGGCTTGCGTGTGGTCACGGAAACAGAATGTTTCAGTTTCGTGTCCGATGCACGCAGCGCATTGGCAATAGTTGATTTGCCAGCGCCCGAAGGGGCGGAAATAACAAGGCATACACCCCGCCGCGTTGCATGACCCGGATGAGCCGTTCCATTGTGTGCCATACTGCTCTTTCACACCCTGCCTGTTCAAACTTACGCTCTTGCCCCTTCATGCCAGAAGCGGCCATGCTGCGCCACCGCGCTCTATGCCACAAGGAAGGCGGACCCCGCCATGAAACATGAAACACGATAACATTCTTATAACCGGCGCCTCCTCCGGGCTGGGGCGCGCTCTGGCCCAAACCCTGGCACGCCCCGGCCGCACCCTGTGGCTTGGAGGGCGCAATACAGCACGGCTGGAAGAAACCGCACGCTCATGCGTAGGCCGGGGGGCGGCGATCCACCTGAAAACCTGCGATGTTACAGACCATGCCGCCATGGCCGACTGGGTGCATGGCACAAATGGGCTGGACATGGTCCTGGCCTGCGCGGGCATTACCGGGGGCACGCGCAAGCCCCAGGGGCCAGATGCCCCACCCACCGAGCCCGAGGCCCAGATCCGCCGTATTTTTGCAACCGACCTGACCGGCGTGCTCAACACCGTGCTCCCCGCGCTGGAGCTGATGCAAAGCCAGCCCCGCGCAGCAGATGGCATGCGTGGGCGCATTTGCGCCATTTCCTCCGTGGCGGGGCTTGTCTCCTTCCCCGGCACTCCCTCGTACAGCGCCGCCAAGGCCGCCGTGGACCGGTTTATGGTGGCCACCGGGGGCAACGCCAAAAAAGCGGGTATCCTGCTCAGTTCGGTTGTCTGCGGTTTTCTGGACACGCCCATGGTGGTGGGCAACACCTTCCGCATGCCCGGGCTTACGCAGACACCCAACGCATGCCGGCGTATTCTGCGCGGGCTTGCGCGCAATGAGCTGTCTCTTATACACATCTCCGAGCCCACGAGACACTGAGCGATCTCGT
>CALCDN010000053.1 GCA_937900755.1 uncultured Acetobacter sp.
GTAACCGGCGCCCCATTGCTGGGCGTACCGGGTGCGGCATTTGTGGGTCCGACATGAAGAGCATTGTCAACCGCCCCCCCAACACGGTTCTGCCGTTTACACCAGAGTTGCCTGCCATACGTTCCGCCCTGACAAGCCTGCGAGACCACCAGGTCCTGAATGTTGGCATAGGGATGCTCCACGCCGCGGCATGGTGCAGCCCCAATGGCTGTATCTTAGCAATCCGGGAGGATGTGGGCAGGCATAACGCGCTGGATAAACTGATCGGGCATGGTTTAGAAAAGCAGGTTGATTTTACAGACGGGTTTTGTTTGTTAACAAGCCGCTGCTCCTACGAAATGGCTGCAAAAGCCATTGCAGCAGGCATGCGCGCCCTGGTCTCGCTTTCCGCGCCAACGGCACTGGCGCTGCGAACGGCACAGCAGGCGGGGCTTACCCTTGTTTCCCCCGCCAAGCCGGAAAACATTTGTATTCTGCCACAAAATTGCGAAACCTCCTGAGCAGGCCAACAGGCATAAGGAGCACCTGTTGGCGGGGTACAGGCGGTGGCGTGGCTAGCGGGCCATGGGTGGGGTAATCGGCATTTTGGCGACTAGAAAAGGTGGTTTGCGCATATCCTGGCCATCATGCAGGCGGGGCAGGCGGCTCCATTGGCCCAGAACGACATACACAGCCTGGTCATCTGCAAAAATGCCATCTGGCCAGACAAACCGGGGATCGGATGCGATCAGTTCATACGTGCCATCCGGGTTGCGGCGGAACACGGCATCATGGTCGGCAGCGGTGGTGTAGATCCGGTTCCACGGGTCTGTCGCCAGGCCATCTGCTGCTCCTTTTTCGCCTTCATCGACGACCAGGGATGCGAGTTGTGTGGAACTGATGGAAAAATCGGCCAGTTTATCCGTCGGCAGGCTATAAAGCCGCCGACTGGCCAAGGGTGCGTAATACACCCGCGTGGAATCAGAAGACAGGGTAATGCCATCCGCACCACCCGCTGGAAACGTCGGGTGGGAGGGGTCATAATGCAGTACACGACCGTCCAGTACGGTCTGGTATCCGGTATCTGGTAAAACAGAAACCGTATTGTCCAGCACACGGCGTTGCCTGCCGGTTGCAAGGTCCAGCACCACCAGGGCAGGATGACCATCAAACGAACTGTCAGTAATGTAGGCCGTGCCTTTTGCGCCGTGCGTCAGGTCAACACGCAGATCATTCATATGGCTCTGGGGGAACAGTGCATCCTTGAGTGGAACACTGGCTATGACCTGACCTGTTACGGGGTTGATCCCCACAACCTTGGCCCCCCCTGGGGGAATAGGTTGCCCCTTGATCTTGCCGTCATCAATAACCCACAAATTCCCCTGCGTATCTGTTGTCATGCCATGTGGGGAAATAAGCCGCGTTTGTGGCGCGCCTGTGGATGAGGCCGAAAAAGCAGCCGAGGGGAAGGGGTGCAGACGGCCGGCTTTCCATTCGGCCAGGACCGGCCCCGCATGATCACCATCATGTTTGGGAAACGTGAGGAACAGCCGTCCATTGACCACGGCAATACCGGATGGGTCGGGTGCGGCAATGCTTGCGACAATCTGGACCTGGCCTGTTGGACCAAAGGCGGGGTCCTGGTTGGTGGTTATAGGCGGGGGGGCAGCCTGCGCTGCTGTCATGAGCCCTCCCAGAAAGCCGCTCAGCAGCACGGTTGCGCCAAATTTATACATTTTTGCCTCCAATATCCTCATGCATCGCCCAAGGTGCTTATCAGGGCGCGGCATGGTCCGGTGTCACTGGAACAGGTCCCGCTACGGCGGTGCCATTTTCCCATGTTTCCACCACATGGTCGGTATCAGCTATTGTGTTTGCGGGGTCGCCCGCCACGACCAGCAGGTCCGCCCTTTTGCCTGCGGCAATAACACCGCGGTCATCAAGGTTCAGTAATAATGCGGCCTCCTGCGTGGCAATATGCAGGGCCTGCAGCGGCGGAATACCGGCCTGCACCATCAGCGCCAGTTCACGATGTTCGGCAACGCCGGGAACGCGCAGGGGAGTTGCGCCACTATCGGTGCCGAACCCTATTTTAACCCCGACATTCCAGAGGGTTTTCAGGTTTTGCAGGTTCATGGACAAGGACGTACGCGCAAAATCCGCCTTGGCTCCTGTCCTGTTGTTTTGCCGCCACGCAGGGGTATTGATCTGCTGGCGCAGGGGAGCGGACAAGCCCGACACAGCAAACGGTGTTTGAGTCCATGCAGGCTGGTCAGCCCATGCTGTTGTCGCCTCGTCCAGTTCCAGCGTGGCAATATACCAGATGCCCCGGTCTTTAAGGGTCTGCGCCAAGGATGGTGTAACTGGCTTGTCCCGCACCCCGTGCGCCAGAATATCAACCCCTGTTGCCACCACATGCTCGGCATCATCCAGGTCATGAATATGGGCGGCTACGCGCAGGTGTTTTTTATGTGCCTCATCCACTACGGCCGTTATAATGGCAGGGTCCATTTTGACAGGCAGAGAGTGATCGAAGTCATCGACCCAGATTTTGATCAGGTCTGTTCCTTCAGCCGCCATTGTGTCCACGTTCTGCCGGGCCTCGTCCGCCGTGTGGGGCCGGAAAAGCTGGTCTGGCGCCACATTGACGGGAGGCGCTCCCCTGGGCACGCCAATGCCCTGGTCAACCCCGAAAAGGTCAGTCGGTAGCAGCCCCATGTGGGCGTCCTTGCGCATGGGGTCAAAAACCCCCGGCACGTTGTTGCCCAAGGCTGTAACGGTTGTCACACCATAGCGCCGGTATTGCGCCAGTTCGGAGGTAATGATGTCCGCAGTATAAAACTGCGGTCCGGTGTGGACGCCCTCCAGCTGGCCCACATGGCTGTGGTCGGAAACAAGACCGGGCAGGACACTCTTCCCCGACCGGTCCAGGACCTGGGCATGTGCTGGCACAGGTATGTTTTGGCCAGCCGCAACAATAACCCCGTCCTGCATGAGAATGGTTGCGTTTTCTATTGGTGGCGCGCCTGTACCGTCTATGATCCGAACATGGGTCAGGGCTATGGGCAGTGTTTGCGCATGGGCCAGAACCGGAAGACCCAAAAGAATTGAAGCGGCTAGAACTACGGTTTTCATGCTGGTGTCCATTCTGTTGTGTTTCAGTCTGCCATCATTGCCGCGTGTTCGCGCCATGCCAGCCGGGCGGACAGCAAAAGCCCACCCAGTCCGGCGATGCCGCCAACCATAAAAACGGATCCATCACCCGCCCACTCCGCAAGCAGGCCGGTTATGGGGCCTGTTGCCCCGTATGCGAGGTCCTGGAAGGCGGCAAAACCACCCATGGCGGTGCCGCGCATCTGGGGGGCAACACGCCGGACAACCTCCACCCCCATGGCGGGAAAAATCATGGAGCAGCCGCAACCGGTCAAAAACGCGCCAGCCAGGGCCACGGTGGGGTTGGGTGCCTGCCACAGCAAAATCTGCCCAGCTGTTTCAACCACCATGGAGGCAAAGGCAACACGCGCGCCGCCCAGCCTGTCCGGCAGATGGCTGCACAGAATCCTGACCAGTACAAAAGCGGCACCAAAGAACGTCAATCCCAAGGCGGCATGTGGCCAGTGCCTGTGCACGAACATGAGCGGCATAAATGCGCCGATGGCTGCAAAGCCGATGCCCTGGAAAAAGACCACCAAACCAAGGTCGGAAATTTTATTGATAATCTGGCCTAAAGGCTGCCGCTCTCCCCCATGCGGCGGCACTGCCGCCACAGGGGCGGCCATGCCCAGGCCGAGCAGGGGCGTGGCAATGCAGGCAAGGGCGACGAGCAGATACCCGCCCTGATTATAGAGGGTCAGCCCGATCGGGCTCCCTGCCGCGAGTGAGCCGTACATACCCATGCCCACAACGGACAGAACCCGCCCCGAGCGCTGGTGGCCCATAAGGCCAATGCCCCAGGCCAGCAAGCCCACAACAGTCAGGCTTTCGCCCAGCCCCAAAGTCAGGCGGCACACGACAAGCATGGTAAATGCCGCCCAGGGCGTGGCCATCCATGTAACGGCCACGCCCAGAGCACCGCTCAGGGTGTAGAAGACCAACCCGTACAGCATGCAGCGCTTGCCACCGTTATGGTCGGCAAAACGGCCAGCAAACCCGCGTGTGACAATGGTGGAACCAAACGCAACGCCAACTGCCAGCCCCGCAAGGGCATTGCCCATATGGAGGGACGTGGCGACATAAACCGCAGTCGTCGGCATGGACATGGCAACAGCAAGATAGGACAGAAAAAGAGCAACAGCGAGCCAGAGCAGCTGGCGCACCGCCGTATTGTGGCTTGCTGTTGGAGCGCTGGGCATTAAGGTTCCAGCTCCTTGTAAGATACGAGGCGCGCCAGTGCACAGCCCTCAACCCTGTTCAGGGATTGGCCAAGTCAGCCCTTTTGCCAAGGCTTGCCGCCATGACAATGCCGTGAGGGCGGGCAAGGCCAGCCCCCCGGCCCAACCCTGGCCCGTATCAGGCGGCGCCGTGCTTGCGGGGGGAAAGCAGCCTGAACAATGGCCCTGTCAGGGTGGTGGAAATAACTGCCAGAACCATAAGGGAGGCAAACCCGAAGTCAGAGAGCATGCCCTGGCCATGCAAAATGGTCGCGGCTACAATTTCCATCAGCCCCTTGCACTGGAGCAGTGCGCCAACACCCAAAGCCTGCCTTGGCTTCAACCCCGCGGCAGGGGGGTAAATATAAACCGCTGCAATTTTGGTCACCATGGAAATCACAACCAGTGACAGGGACGCCACAACCGATGGCCATGTTAAGGCGTCTCCATTGATATGCAGTCCACTATGGCCGAAGAACATGGGGGCGAACCAGATCAGGGCGAATGTGCCCACGCTCTCCACCGGCAGACGCCGCACCCAGCTGGGGGGCATGATGGCACCGGCAAAATAGGCGCCAATCAGTTCATGCAGCCCAAGCTGCATACTGGCCCATGACCCGGCCGCCAGATAAACCGGCACGGCAAGCCAGATAACCCCCAGAGGAGGGTGACGAAAATGAAGGGAGGCCCAGTAGCCCGCGGCCGCCAGCCCCACCAGCAAAATAATGGCGAGTGCCTCAAGCCCCGTCCAGCCATGCAGGGAGGCAGAGCCACGGGCTGCGAACTGAAGGGCCGCAAGCCCAATCCACAGGGCGGCATCGTCAACTACGGCCAGCTTGAGTGCTAACTGCCCCAATGGCCTTTGGGCGACATCCAGCTCACGCACAACACCGATCAGAACCGGCAGGGCGCTCACGGCAATGCACAGACCAATGGCCGCGGCAGCCACCCAGGGAGCCGCATTTGGTGCCTGCCATCCATGCAGATGCAAAAAAACGGTGTAGGCCAGAACCGAGCCAACCAGGAATGGAATACCAAGTGCTACCCCGGCTCCGCCAAACAGGCGACCGAGCGTGGGTTGCGCAAAATCCTGCCCCGAGGGTTCCCCCCCAGGGTGCTGCCACATTTCCAGGCCAGCGGTAAAAGCCAGTACCAGCACGGCAACCCAGCCAATATTGTTCCCATACGTTGAGGGAATACCCATCTGCTGTACAGGCACATGCCATACGGCAAGGGCTATGCCCACCAGAATGGGCAACACGGCTATTGGCAGCGCTTTATGCAGGAGCCGCCACAACGCCCACGGGAAAAAAACAAAAATTGCGGCATCGGTCAAAAGCGCTGTCAAATTGGCCATACTGCGTCCTTTTTGTTGAATTCCATCCCTTGTAACGGATTAGGCACACGATATGCAAGTTTTGCATGCCTGAGTGTATTTTATTCAAAGGTGGCATGGCTTTCGATGGCCGCTCACAAAGATGTATTCCATTGACACCTTATTGAGTCCCGCCTAAAAAGGTATCTGTATTTTACATCTTTTGGACAGATATCATGAGCCCCATGCTTGATGACAAAACCCGGACAATTGTTACCGCCTGTATTCCCGCACTGGAAGCACATGGCCTGAGCATAACGCAGGAAATGTACCGGCGACTTTTATCCAGGCCGGAAATCCGTGATTTATTCAACATGTCACACCAAAAAGATGGAGAACAACCCAAGGCCCTGGCACTTGCCGTGCTGGCATATGCACGCAATATCAACAATCTGGCGGCTCTGGGCGGCATGGTTGAGCGCATTGCCGAAAAACATGTGGGCCTGAACATTCTGCCAGAGCACTATCCCTTCGTTGGGGAAGCTCTTCTTGGCGCCATAGCCCATGTGCTGGGAGACGCCGCCACACCGGAAATCATGGATGCATGGGGCAAGGCCTACTGGTTCCTGGCCGATGTTCTGATCGGACGGGAACAGCAGATCTACCAGGCCCATGCCGCAACCCCCGGCGGGTGGACCGGATGGCGCAAGTTTACCGTGCGCTCGATTGTTGTCGAGAGCAGCACGGTCTGCTCGTTTGTGCTGGTTCCAAGCGACAACAAGCCTGTCATGCCCCACCAGCCCGGCCAGTATCTGAGTTTCAGGCTTGATATTCCCGGGCATGGCTCCCAACGCCGCAACTATAGCATTTCATCAGCGCCCGCGTCCGACCACTACCGCCTGAGTATCCGCAAGGCTGAAGGAGGGGTGGTTTCTTCATGGTTCCATAATACGGTCCAGGAAGGGGACGAACTCCTTGTCTCCGCTCCGGCAGGGGAGTTTGTCTATGCCCCAGCACAGGATCTGTCTCTTATACACATCTGACGCTGCCGACGATACTCCTTGTGTAGA
>CALCDN010000054.1 GCA_937900755.1 uncultured Acetobacter sp.
GTTACGGTCTTGTGGGTGCCGCTTATGGTGGAAGAGGAACCAGTCGTCATGGGGGTGGTGCCCCCGATGTCCCCCGTGGAGGTTACGCCATGGGACTGCGGGCCAAACATGGTCCAGAACCGGTATTCCGCCGTAGCGGACAGGCCCACAACCCACGGAACAGGGAAGGACAGACCGAAGATGCCCTGATAGGTGGCGTTCCCGTATGTGCCGCCCATATGCTGAACCGTGCTGCCACCTGAGGCGTTCTGTCCTGCGAGCGATGCATTGGTGGACGTCCAGCCATAGCCGACACCCGCCCCGAAGTAGGGGAACAGCCACGGCTTGCCGACATCGAGGTCAAACAGGGCGTTGACCATGACGCCGTAGGTCTGGCGTCGGCCATCTCCCTTTGTCGCCATGGTGTTGGTGACAAGGCGGTTATAACCCATGTTGCGGTAGTCGCCTTCGACCTCAACACGGAAACCGTTGCCAAGGCCCCAGCCAATCGAGCCGATTCCTACAGCGCCAGCTTTCCAGCGGTCACGGCCATCGGGGAAGTTGGGGGTGCTTTTAACGCGCTGGTCCTGGTTAAGGGTCCCACCGCCTTCTCCGGCAATATACAGCCCCTGAACAGGCTGCGCGTGTACGGAGCCAGCAAACAGCAGGAGGCCAGCCGCAAGCGGCGCAGAAAGCAGCGTTTGCGCAAGCAGTATCCGGCGCGGCTTCATGGTCTTCTCCCTGCTGTGGCAAAGGTTGTGCGATACATCACGTATGGCGTTTGATGGTACGAGGGCACACATGCCTGCCTTCTTTGCTGTAAAGTTGTGTATGACGCAACAGGCAGAAGCCAGAGTTTTCCCAAAGTAGTGGATTTTATGCGTCATAAATACCGCAGGCGTGTGGCTTAAGCCACAATACCCACCTTTCTTGTCAGATCAGTATTGCTTCAAACGGAGGGCTGAAGTCCAAAGTTTCAATTTCCAGCACCCATAAGTCCGGGTCGTATGTGAGTTGCCGGTCAACATAGGCCTGAATCTGGTCCGCGGATATGGGATTTTCCCCCGTTCCACGGCACCAGGCCGCATGTCCCTCGGGTGTGCGGGTCTGGGAAAGGACAACGCCATCCCCATTCCGCCCGACCAGCACAACCAGAATACCCCCCGCATCCGGGTCCCCCTTGCGGAGCAGCATGGCCGAGCGGCCATCCAGCCCGGACTGGCGGAGGAGCGCGCGGGCCACAAGGTCTGTGCGCAGGCGTGGGGGCAGGTCCGAACTCATGGTGCGGCGGATATCTGGGGGGCCGGAGCCGCGTCATCGGGGATGGCGGTAATTGCGGTTCTGTACCATGCGGGGTGGTTGATAAGGTCACGGGCCACGCTTACGTCCCGGTCGTTGCCCAGTGCTGCCGGGCATGCCTTGCGAATGGCCAGGATGTCGGGCACCGCAAGCGGGTAACGGGCCGCGCGCGAGGCGGTAATGGCGGCCTGGTTGGCCAGTTTGCCGCTGGCAAGCGTATGCAGGGCATGGTTTGTGTCGGCCTCGCCCAGGCTGGTGCAGATCTGGGGCATAACGCCCAGGCCCTGCAACGGCCAGTGCAGCGGTGCAATCACGCGGCTCCAGGTTACAAACAGTTCGCCTTCATCGGGGAGTTGCGCCACGGTCTGCACCAGCCCCTTGCCCAGCGTTGCGCTGCCGATCACCACCGCGCGCCGATGGTCGGCCAGGGCTGCGGCCAGAATTTCGGCCGCACTGGCGGTGCGCCCGTCAACCAGCACCGCAATGGGCAGGCCATTGGTCATGTCTCCCCCCTGCACGGCCCAGATATGGTTGGACTGCGGGTCCCGCCCGCTGGTTACGGCGGCCACGCCATGGTCAAGCAGCAGTGCCGCGGCCGTTACGGCCTGTTGCAGCACTCCCCCCCGGTTGCCACGCAGGTCAATAATCAGGCCGCGCAGGTTTTTGTCCTGTGTGGCCTGGTCCAGGTACTGGCTCATCTCCTCCGCCGTGTCGGAGGAGAACGCGGTGACCCTGAGAACAACAATGGGCCCGCTGGCAAAGGCGAATACGGTTTCTGGCGGTACTTTGGCGCGCCGCAGGGTGACGGTATGCGTCCGCCGCCGCCCGGGTGAGAGCAGGCGCAGGATAAGGGCGCTGTCCTCGGGGCCACGGAGCCAGTCCGTAACGGTTGCGGCGGACTGGCCAGCCGTCAACTGGTTGTTGACGGCAATAATCCGGTCGCCCGTATCAATCTCGGAGGTCCATGCGGGGCCGTTGGCGTTAATGGCGGAAACCACGATATGCCGCCCGCTCTGGGCCAGTGTAATGCCTGCGTCCGCCTCGCCCCCTGTCCGGGTTTCGCGGTCCGTGCTGGCCGAGGATGGGCCGATATAGCGGGAATATGGGTCCAGATGATTGAACAGTTCATCAAAAAAAGCCTGCAACAGATCATCGCGTTCGGCTGAGCGGACCGCGGCGGAATGAGCGCGCGCGGCCTCCAGGAAGTCAGTGGCCAGTCTGGCCCATTCATCCGCGCTGTCCGCAGGGGGGGCGGGGCGCGAGAGCAGGGCCTGCGGGCCTGCGAGCAGTTGAATGTTTGCCCCACGGGAGTCGAAGGTCAGTGTCGGGTCCAGCGCTGTCAGGCAGCCCAGCCCCCAAAGGGTAAAATCCCTGCTGCTGTGGGGCTCAAGCGTGCGTGGCCCCAGGAACTCCAGTGCGGTGGTAATGACCGAATGTACAAGTGGCATGTCCACCGCGGGAGGCTGCGCCTGCGCCTGGGGGTCCTGCTGGGGGGC
>CALCDN010000055.1 GCA_937900755.1 uncultured Acetobacter sp.
GTGACCAGCGTAACTGTAAAGCCCGAAATCAGCCCCGGCAGGCTTTCTGGCAGCAACACGTAGCGCACCACCATCCACCGTGTGCCACCCATGGCCCGCACGGCATCCACCAGCCCCGTATCCACCTCCCGCAGGGAAACCTCGGCAATACGGGCAAAATAGGGAATGGCAGCTATGGACAGGGGTACAATCGCCGCCGTTGTGCCCAATGCCGTGCCAACCACCATACGGGTAAAGGGAATAAGCAGCACAAGCAGAATAATAAACGGCACGGCCCGCACCGCATCCACCACCCCACCCAGTGTACGCGCTACCAGGGGCACTGGATAAAGCCCGGCAGGAGCAGTCAGCACAAGCACCACCGCCAGCGGCAGGCCACCGGCAACAGCCAGAAGCCCGGAGGCCAGAACCATTTCCAATGTTTCCGCTGTCGCGCGCCAGAGCAGGTCAAGAATAAGGCGGGACATATCCAAGTACCTCGGCTGCACAGGCATGGGCCTGAAGCGCGTTCATGGTTGCCACAGAAAGGCTATTCGTCCGTACCACAACATCCATCCGCCCATCCCCGTCTGCTGCGGGCAGGGTGTGCAACAGGGTAAACCGGGCCTGGCATTGCTGCTCCAGCGTATGCAGCAGGGGGGCGAACACGCTTTGCGCAGCAACTGTCAGGCGCACTATGGCGTGGCTACCATCGTGCGGGGTCTGGCTGAGGTCGGGCGGCAGAATAGCGGCCAGCCTGTTGGCGTCCAGAATGTCGGCCGGGGCACCTCGGGCAACAATGCGCCCTTTTTCCAGCACCAGAACCTGCTGCCCCAAACGGCGGACAACATCCATCTCATGCGTGATGAACACAATGGTCAGGCCCAACACATGGTTGATATCCGCCAGAAGAGCCAGAATGGCCTCCGTGGTTTCCGGGTCCAGAGCCGATGTCGCTTCATCACACAACAACAGGGCCGGATGCGCCGCCAGGGCGCGGGCGATGCCAACACGCTGCTTTTGCCCGCCAGAAAGCATGGCCGGGTATTTGGCGGCATGGTCGGCCAGGCCAACCAGGTCCAGCAATTCGGCCACACGTTTGTTCCGCGGCCCCTTGGGCATGCCTGCAATTTCCAGCGGCAAGGCCACATTGGCCGCAACCGTGCGGGAGGTCAGCAGGTTGAAATGCTGGAAAACCAGACCGATCCTGCGCCGGAGCAAGACAAGCCTTGCTTCGGGCACGGTGGCCATATCCTCCCCCTCCAGCAAAATCCTGCCCGACTGGGGGCGGTCCAGGCCGCTCAGGCAACGCAGCAGGGTGGACTTGCCCGCTCCAGAACGCCCGATAATACCCAGCCGTTGCCCCTTGCCGACATTGAACGAAATATCATGCAAGGCGGCCTGCCCGCCAAAGGTGCGGTTAAGGCGCTCAACCTCCAGCAGGTTCATGGCCACAATGGCAGCACCGCGCCATGAAACGCCTTGTCCAATGCCTGCCGCACATTTGGCTGCTGGTAAGCCTCCACCAGTTTGGACACCCACGGCGCGGATTTGTCCGCCCCATTCACGGCTATAATGCAGATATAGGGGTTATTATCCGCCGTTTCCTGCGCAATCCGTGTTTTTTCAATTTCAACACCAACTTTTTTAGCCCAATCCGTGTTGATAACCGCCCCATCCATATCCATTAACGCACGCCCGACAATCCCGGCATCAAGCTCGCGGATACTGATGTTGTGGGGGTTTTCTGTTATATCGAGCGCTGTTGGCGTTATCCCCGCATCGGCGGCAAGTGTGATCAGCCCCAGCTTTTGCAGCAGCAGCAGGGCACGGCCCTCGTTTGTCGGGTCATTGGGCACCCCTATGACCGCCTTGTCCGGCAGGGCCGCAACAGATTTCCAGCGTGTTGAATAAAGCCCTATCGGCGCGACATAGGTATGCCCGACAGGCACGATACCATAGGCCTTTGCCTTGTTCTGGGCCTCCAGAAAAGGACCGTGCTGGAAGGCGTTGGCATCCAGTTCATGCTCGGCCAGTGCCTCGTTGGGTGCATTATAGTCCGAGAAGGTGATAAGCCTGAGTTCCAGCCCGTTCCGGGCGGCATTGGCGGCGACTACGGGCCACACGTCCTCATCCTCCCCCGCCATGATGCCCACACGCAAGACCTGTGGGGCGGCCTGTGGGACGGCATGGGCGGCAGGGCCAGCCAGAGCGGATGCAAAGGCAATGCCGCCTACCAGCAAAACCCGGCGGGAAAGAACGGAAAAAACCATTACATACAAACCCCGCGCAAAAGGAACAGACCCAACAATAAATCACTATTGGTTTTGTTTAAATAAAATAAAACACCCTGTTGTCAAGTTTATTTATGGCGCTCTTCCCGCTTGATGCATGTCAGGTGATGCAGGCATGAAGCCCCGGCGCCTACCCACACAAAAACCGGACCCAGAGCGGCTAGCCGATATAGGCCAGTCCTTCTGGCAGAAGTTTGCCGGGATTAAGAATATTGCGCGGGTCCATGGCCACCTTCAATGTTCTCATCACTCCCAGGGACGCCTCTCCGTGCTCGCGTTCCAAAAACTCAAGCTTGCCCAGACCCACACCATGCTCGCCACTGCATGACCCCTCCAGCCCCAGCGCACGCGCGACAATCCTGCGGTCAAGCTCCAGTGCTTTTTCATACCCCTCCGGGCTGTCATCCGTCATGATGAGTGTATGAAAATTGCCATCCCCGACATGGCCCAGAATGGCGGCCTGCAACCCGGATGCCTCAATATCGGCCTTGACGCCCACAATCAGTTCCGCCAGCCGAGAAATCGGGACAATACAATCCGTGCTGATCACCCGTGCGCCGGGGCGCAGCGCTTTAACGGCCCAGAACGCATTATGCCGCGCCTTCCACAGCCGGTTGCGCTCATCTGGCGTATCCGCCCATGCAAAACCAAGGCCGTTATTATCGCGCGCCAGCATCTGCGTGACGTCCACCTGCTCTCGCACGGAGGCGGGTGCCCCTGCGAATTCAAAAAACAGGGTAGTGAGCGGACGCAACTCATCCAGACCGGAATAGCGGATGCTGGCGGCCATCTGCACGTCATCCATCAGTTCCACGCGGGCAATGGGCACCCCGGCCTGAATAACCTCCACCGCAGTGCGAACTGCGTCTTCGAGGTTTTCAAACTGGCAGATCGCGGCGGAAAGCTGTTCGGGAATACCATGCAAACGTAACTGGATTTCCGTAATAATGCCCAAAGTACCCTCGGAGCCGACAAACAGGGAAGTCAGGTCATACCCGGTGGAAGACTTTCTGACACGTCCACCAGTTTTTATGATTTCCCCGTTCGCCATGACCACGGTCAGGCCCAGCACGTTTTCCTTCATGGTGCCATAATGCACCGCCGCAGTGCCCGATGCACGAGTAGCGCACATGCCACCCAGAGTGGCCTCGCCCCCCGGATCAACCGGGAAGAACAGCCCTGTATCACGCAGACGGGTGTTCAGGTCCTGCCGAGTCAGCCCGGCCTGCACGCGGCAGTCCATATCTGCCGCATTGACCTGCAGAACAGATGTCATGCGCGACAGGTCCAGACTGAGCGCATGCGCGGGCGGAGTAACATGCCCTTCCACCGAAGTACCGGCCCCGAACGCCACCACAGGCACATAGGCCCCGTGGCATAGCGCCAGAACGGTCGAGACATCCTGCGTTGTTTCGGCAAACACAACGGCTGCGGGCAGGCAGGCCAGGTCCAGCGCCTCGCCACGGCTATGCGCCTCGCGCACGGCATGGTTGGTGGAAACCTTTTCCCCCAGATAATCCTTCAGTTGTGCCAAAACAGCGGCCACACGCTCCGCTGTCTGGGGAACAAAAGAAATGTTCTGCATTTTCTTTTCCCCACTCCTTGTTACGACCTTACACGGTCCGGCTATAAATATCCTCAAACCGGACAATGTCATCCTCACCAAGGTACGGGCCAGACTGTACCTCGATCAGGGTTACGGGAATACGACCAGGGTTTTCCAGCCTGTGCAGGCTTCCCAGTGGCAGATAAATGCTCTCGTTCTCACGCACAAGCACCTGCTCCTCGCCCCGTGTCACAAGTGCGGTACCTTCCACCACAACCCAGTGTTCGGCCCGGTGATAGTGTTTTTGCAAGGAAAGCTTCTGCCCGGGCCGGACAACAATTTTTTTAACCTGAAAACGGTGCCCTTCCGTCAGCGCCTCGTAGTACCCCCACGGGCGGTAGGTCAGGCGGTGCATGTCCGCTTCTGCCCTGTTGTTTTTTTTCAGCCGCTGCACAAGCGTTTTCACATCCTGCGCCCGATCCTTGCTGGCCACCAGAACGGCGTCCTGTGTTGCCACCACCACCAGATTGTCCACCCCCAGGGCCGCGACCAGCATGCCATCGGTCCGCACATAGGAATGGCTGACATCCTCCAGCATCACATTGCCATGTGTTACATTGGCCTGCGCGTCCTTCTGCCCCAGGTCCCACAGAGCGTCCCAGCTTCCCACATCCGACCATCCAAAGCTGCCCGGCACGACCGCAGCCATGCCAGTCCGCTCAGCAACGGCATAATCGACCGAAATATCGGGGGATTTACAAAAGCTTTCTGGATCAAGCCGCTCAAAGTCCATGTCGGTCTTGCGTTTTTGCACGGACTCACGAACGCAGGCATACACTGCGGGCTCGTACCGCTCTATCTCGGCCAGAAACGTGGCAGCCCGAACCACAAACATGCCCGAGTTCCATAAATATCCACCCTGAGACAGCAGGGCCTCGGCATGCTCCTTGTCCGGCTTTTCCACAAAACGGCTGACCTTGCACACGCCGGGCATACTGGGAATGGCAACGCCTTGCTCAATGTAACCATAGCCGGTTTCCGCCCGGGTGGGGGTCATGCCGAATGTTACCAGATACCCGGCCCTGGCCGCTGTTACCGCGTGGTCCAAAGCCGTATACAGCTTGGGCACATCCTCAATGGCCGCATCAGCCGCCATGACCCACAACACGGCATCGGGGTCCTGCTCGGCCACAACAAGTGCCGCCGCGGTAATGGCCGGTGCGGAATTACGGCCAGTGGGCTCCAGCACGATCCGGGCATCCTGGACACCCACATCACGCAGTTGCTCGGCAATGATGAAGCGATGCTCGCCATTGCACACAACAACCGGGGCTGTCAGCCCCTTCGCCTGACCGCGCAGCGCCGTATCCTGCAACAAGGTTGAACTGCCCAGCAAAGACCAGAACTGCTTGGGAAAACTCTTGCGTGAGACAGGCCATAACCGACTGCCCGCACCACCGGAGAGAATGACCGGTACAACAGGAGAAACAGTGCAGTGCCCTGTTTTGTTGCCTGCTTCCTCTTGACTACCAACCATGCCCTACGGCCCCCAATCCCCGCGACCCTGCCAATGCAGCCCGCACTCTTTTACAAACAGGCCCACGCCTGACCTCGCCTGTGGTGATGGCGCAGGCCAGGGAACGGGCAGCACACACACAAACTAGTATATGTGCAATACTATATTTGAACTGAAACGCCCAATTTTAATTCCTGAATATGATATGGTGTAGTTCAGACCGTGTGGAACCAGTGTATCAAGATAATCCCTGGACATGAGGATAAGATTTTTTGGCTCTGCCCAATACGTTTTCTTGAACGCCTGACAGGCAAGCCTGAATGTTCGAGGCATCCAGTGCAATAAGGGGATCGCGGTATGATGTTCCACCGGGAACATTTTATTGGGAACGCTCAGGAACACCTGCTTTCCCACGCGAGCTGCTTCCGCAATGAAAAACCTCTGGTTTTCAGCAGACCCTACATGCTCAAGCACGGCATTGGAGGAGACAATATCAAAATGTTTATCTTCAAACGGCAAGGGAGAGTTTGCAGTAATCTGCACATATGACATCAGGGGGTATTCTTTTTTAAAGGCATCCCCCGCCCCCAGACCAACTGCTGTCACTTTTTCCGGGTAGGAATAATTCCGCTCCAGAACATTGGCCGCGTCCCCGACAACATCTGACGCTCCAAAATCCAGAACTGTACTCTCCGGGGTTGGCGCGCAGAGTTTTAAAAAATCATGATACATGATGTCCCTGGCATGTATCGTGATTTTCTCACTGATAGATTTTTTGGGAATTACTTGATAATATTTTTCGTCAACCAACATAATCTCAGATTCCATTTTTTTTCTTATTTTCCACAAAACCTTATGGAAGTAAACCTTTTTACATATCGAATATATATTCATTCATGGTGTTTTTTGTATTAAAAAAACCTTCGCCCCCTGCCGTCCCAAACAATGAGGCAGGAAACGATGCATAATATCCCGTTTCTGACCCGCCAGACAGACACTCCAGAACACTGATTACTGGAATAACCCCAGAATATCTTGAGATTGACCTTTGGTGATTGAAAGAGACCTGAAGGCCAGCAGTTGTTTTGCTTGTAGCAACGCCAACCTGTTCCTTCCACTTCCACCCCGCCAGCATCCGCCAAAGCCCCTGCATCCGCAGTCAGACTGTCAGGAATTGCCTGACCGATGGTTATGGGGATTATGGTATTCCTGGCGTTTTTACCCAGTTGGGCATCAGATATATCATAAGGATGCACCCTGTAGGATGCCGACAGAACCGACGTTCCTTTATGTAACACGGACAGGTGACACAAAGGGGGAATACGGTTGTAATTTATTTTGGAAAAACAATGCCCTGCAGGCTTGTGGTGTCCCGTACGGGATTCGAACCCGTGTTGCCGCCGTGAAAGGGCAGTGTCCTAGGCCTCTAGACGAACGGGACAAGAGGCAATGGACAGTCTCCTACTGTAAAATCCCGCCCGACACAAGCACAATTACTGGATATGAAATCCCACGGGTATGCGACCAGTCACTCCCGTGGCCTCGGGCGCCGTGCAATGCAGGTTTTTTACGGTTTGAAGTGCCTGCTCATCTAGGTCATCATACCCGGTGCTTTTGACCAGCCTTGCGGCAATAACCTGCCCCTGGCCGTTAATGCTGACCTCGGCCAAAGCCTCCCCCTCCTCATGCAGGTGACGGGCCGATACAGGATAATGCGCCTCGGGTGCCGAGCAGGATAACTGAAAACCACCTTTTTGCCCCGCAGCAGCCGCACTCGCTGGCGTGGCGGCCTGCGTGCCTGGGGTCGACATGTCCGTTCTGGTCCGTGCATGGGCCGTTGTTTTTTCCACCCCCCTGTGCGCCGCATCCACCATGGATTTTGTGCTTGCGTGCGGTTGGCGCTCGGGCTGCACGGCTGGCGCTGCCAGAACCAGTTTTTTGGGAACGGCGGACGCAGGGGGCAGATGCTCCACTTCCGGCGACACGGAGGGAGGGGGAACCTCGGCTTCCTCCTGCGTCAGGACCTGCGCATCCATGTCCGGCATTTCTTTCATGGGCTGGGCAGGCAGGAGTTGCGCCGGTTGGCTGGGTGTTATCTGCCCCGCTTCGGGCAATGGTGTGCTGGGGGCCTCGAACAGCATGGAAACAGCGGCAGGTCGCTGCGTACCGGTCTGGGGGGAGATGGTCATCATCAACCACACTGTCATGGCCAGATGGGCAGCAATGGCCAGGCCAAAGGCCACAAACCAGACAAGCCGGCCCTGCCGGGACAGCCCCAGCGCAAGCCCATGCGGCCTGACCACGCCTGCGAGGAGCCCTTCAAAGGCAGGAAGCACCGGCGTGGACGCTTCCCCTGCGGGTTCCTGTCTGTCTGTATGCCATCTGCTCACGGTCGGCCTCCGCCCTCAATTATGGCATAGCCCTGTTTGATTTGACAGGGTGGTCCATAAAAGCGCAAACATGGCGCAAGTTTGGCAAAAAGCCTGTTTGCATCTGAACGTTGAAAAGCACCTGATCCGCCCCATGTCCCGTCGCAACCCCATTATTCGCGCGCTGCTTGTATGGCCGCTGGTCATGGTAACGCTGGTGGGCCTGTTGGGGTTGATGGCGCTTCAATCGCTCTCCTTGCCAGATGAGTTGCCGCGCGCAACACTTGTCCGCCTGACAGGCATAGATATTGCACCGCGCGTGGCACTGCACGCGCAGCCAGCACATTGCGCCCCCATGCACGGCGCCATGGCCCACATGCACTGCATGGCCAGTGCGCAGAAGAACCAGCCGCAACACCCCACCCACCACCATGATGAGGCAAGCTGTCCGCTTTGCCCCCTGCTGGCGTTTTTTGCCGCGCTGCCAGCCGTTTTCCTGCTCTTGCCAGCCCCTGTGCTGCGCTGGATCCGCCGTGGAAGTGCCGCCTCCGCCC
>CALCDN010000056.1 GCA_937900755.1 uncultured Acetobacter sp.
GGCCCTCCCCCTGCCCGAACATGGCGGGGGCACCCTCCGGCTGGTGGCCGCGGCTTCCGGCGGCACACTGGACCCCCAGATCAACTACACCGGCAAATACATAAACCTGTTCGCCAACGTGTATGACGGGCTGACCACTTTTCGCAAAATCACAGGCCCGGAAGGCAGGCAGGTTGTGCCAGACCTGGCCGAGGCCCTGCCCACGCCACAGGATGGCGGGCTGAGTTATACATTTACACTGCGCCCCGGCATTTATTTTTCAAACGGGCAACCCGTGACCACGGCGGATGTCGTGGCGTCCTTCCAACGGCTTTTTCGTGTTGGCGCGCCAACGGCCGGGTCTTTTTATGGCGCGATCATAGGGGCGGATGCCTGCTTGCGCGCACCGGACTCCTGCACGCTCGACCACGGGATCGAGGCGGACGCTCCTAGCAGGCGCATCACCTTCCACCTGACCCACCCTGACACGGAATTCCTGCAAAAACTGGCCTTTACCCACGCTGTCATTCTGCCAGCCAGCACCCCCGACCATGATACCGGCAACATGCCCGTGCCCGGCACAGGCCCCTACAGGCTGGACGCCTACGACCCGAACACCTTTCTCTCCCTCACCCGCAATCCTGCTTTCCATGTCTGGAACCCGCAGGCGCAACCCGCAGGCTACCCCGACCGGATTGACTATACCTTTGGCATCCCCGAAGAAGCCGCCGTAACCGCTGTGGAAAACGGGCAGTACGACTGGATGGCCGATACCATCCCCCTTGACCGGCTGGGGGAACTGGGGAGCCATTTTGCCGGGCAGACGCATGTCATGCGCCACCCCTCCCTTTATTTTTTACCCATGAACATGCACGAACCCCCTTTTACGGACATACGGGTGCGCCAGGCGGTCAACTACGCGCTCAACCGCAGGGCCATGGTCATTCTGTACGGTGGTCCGGGCATTGCCCGCCCGGCATGCGACCTTATCCCCTCCGTTTTGGAAGTCGGGGGCCAGACATGCGCCTATACGCGCGCGGCCACCCCCGCCACACCGGCGCAGGCATGGTCCGCGCCAGACATGCAGGCCGCCCGCAGGCTGGTGCGTGAAAGCGGGACCGCCGGGCAGAAAGTCACACTGGTGGTCGCCAACACCAGTGCGGACATGGCCATGGGCGCATGGGTGCGTGACATGCTGCAAACCCTTGGCTACCAGGCGGTTCTACGCCCGCTGAGCAGCAGCCTGCACCTGTCCTACATCCAGAACACGGACAACCATGTGCAGATATCCCTGACAAGCTGGTCGGCTGACTACCCATCCGCCTCCAATTTTGTGGAGGCCTTATTCGGGTGTGAAAATTTTCATCCCCATTCCGACAGCTCCATCAACATCGCGGGATTTTGTGACCCGAGCGCCCAGTCCATCATGGATCGCGCCAGAACCGACACCAGCCTGAGCCCCGAACAGCGCAACCAGCTCTGGCAGCAGGCCAACAGGCTTGTCATGGAGCAGGCCCCCGTCGCCCCGATGATTGAAAAAGACAATGTGGTGCTGACATCTGCCCGGGTTCGGAACTTTTTTTATACCGAGGTCAACCAGCTCCTGTTCTCTCAGGTCTGGTTGCGCTGAGCAGGCGCCGATCCGGGGTTATCCACAGAATCTGTGGATGAAATACAGGACAAGTCTGGAATGAGCGCGGGATAACGCCCGACAACCGGCTATTCCCCGCCAAGCCGCCGGATAACCCGCGCCCGGATCTGCTCAGGCAGGGGCACATAGTCAAGCACCGTGGTCACGGGTGCTCCTTCCGTCAGAGCCCACCGGAAAAAACGTCGCACGGCCTCCCCCCGGTTATCAACCGTGGCCTCGGCAGGGAACAGCACATAGGTTGTGGTGATAATGGGCCAGCTTTCAGCCCCCGCCACATCGCTCAGGGCTGCGGTCAGGTCCGCCTCGTCCCATTGGGCAGCCTGGGCCGCATGGGCAAAGCTGCTGGCTGTCGCGCTGACAAAAACCCCATCATGGTTTTGCATCTGCACAAGTGCGAGGTGGTTGCGTGCGGCATAGGCATATTCAAGGTAGCCAATGCTGCCAGCCGTGTTCTGCACATAGGCGGCAATGCCATCATTCCCGCGTGCTCCGGCCCCGGCGGGCCACGCAACGGATGTGCCCTTGCCCACACCGTTTTTCCACTCGGGCGAAACATGGGCAAGATAGTCCGTAAAAACATAGGTCGTGCCCGAACCATCGGCCCGGTGCAGCGGCGCGATAACCTGGTCAGGCAGGGTCAGGCCGGGGTTGATGGCCGCAATCCGGGCATCGTTCCACTGGGTGATGACCCCCGCATAAATAGCTGCCAGCACCGGCCCGCTCAGACGCAAGGCGCCATTGGCAACACCAGGCACATTGGCCGTGACAACCACGCCACCAATGGCTGTTGGCACCTGCACCAGCCTGCCCGCTTCCAGCCGCACGTGGGCCATGGGCGCGTCTGACGCCCCAAAATCCACCGTCCCGGCCAGGATCTGGTTCTGCCCGGCCCCGGAGCCTATGGTCTGGTAATTAATCCGCGCGTCCACACCCGGCGGCGCGGCAGCCGACCATGCCTGGTACAGGGGAGCCGCAAAGCTGGAACCCGCCCCTGTGATCTCCTCCGCCCGCGCAGCATGCGGCAGGGCAAACCCACCGCACAGCAGCAGAACGGCAAAACCGGCTTTAACCCAATACCGCACAGGGGTGACGTGGTGACTTGCCATGATCTGCTCCTTCTGCCGCCTGCCGCCCGCCTTTATCGCAGGACCGCGCCCGTTGCCTTGCTGACAGCGGCAACAATACGCTCGGACACCGCTTCGAGTTCGGCATCGGTCAGGCTTTTATCGGTGGGCTGAAGGGTCACCTCCACCCCGACCGAGCGCATGCCATCCGCCACATGCTGGCCGGTATAGATGTCAAACAGGCTGGTATCGGACACAAGCTGGCGGTCTGCCCCGCGCACGGCGCGCAACACGTTTTCCACAGGAATATCCTGCGTGAGCACAAACGCAAAATCACGCCGCACAGGCTGGAAGGCCGAAAGCGCCGGAGCTGTTTTTTTCTTCTTCTTGGGTTGGGGCACGCTTTCCACAAAGACTTCGAACGCCACAACCGGAACATCAATCCCCGCGGCCTGAAGGACTGATGGGTGCAACTCGCCAAAATACGCCAGGATGTTCTTTGGTCCCTGCCGCAGCGCGCCCGAGCGGCCCGGATGGTACCATGAGGGCGCATCCGCCGTGGTTGTTATGGCATCAGGCCCCACCCCGAACTGGCGCAGCAGTTCCAGCGCATCCGCCTTGGCCGCCCAGAGCGAAACCGCATTGCTGGCCACGCCGGGGTAACGGGGTGTATGGCCCGAGCGCACACCGGCAGCCAGTGTCTGCTGGGACGTCTGAGCAAAGGCCGGGCCAATTTCAAACAGCCCGATATCTCCCCAGCCGCGCGCACTGTTGTGGCGGATGGCCGCCACCAGATTGACCAGCGGTGTCGGCCGCATCTGGTCCAGGTCCGAGGCTATGGGGTTCAGCAGACGCAGGCTTTCCGGCGCTCCCCCAAAATGCATGGCCTCCTCGTGCGAGACAAAGGAAAAACCCACCGTTTCCGTTAGTCCGCGTGCTGCCAGCACGCGGCGTGCCCGCGCAAAACGGGCCTGCGCAAAAGTAAGAGAAGCCCCCGGCACCACGCTGATGGGAGGCAAAGGTGTTGCGGGAACAGCATCCAGCCCTTTAAGCCGCAGGACCTCCTCCACCAGATCGCTCTCGGCCTCAATGGCGGCAACCCCCTGCGCCGCCTGCGCGGCCACGGCTTCTGGCAGGTCCTTGCCCTGTGACAGCACGGGAGCCTGCGCCACGTCATTGCGCCATGAGGGCACGCCAAGCGTCACCTGCACCGCATTGCGCGAGCGCACCTCAAAACCCAGCTTTTCCAGCAAGGCCACGCTCTCGTCGGCTGGCACGTCCAGCCCGCCAAGGTCGCTCACACGCTCAAAGCGCAAGGTGGCGTTGCGCTGCCAGGCGGGCTGTTCCCCGGCGGAGACAACCTCGCTGGCTTCCCCCCCGCACAGTTCAACAATCATGCGGGTGGCCGCCTCAAGGGCCGCCACGGGCAGTGCCTGATCCACACCACGCTCAAACCGGTAGCTGGAGTCAGACGACAGGCCGAGCCTGCGGCTGCTCAGGGCCACGCGCACGGGGTCAAACAGGGCACATTCCACAAATACATCGGTCGTGGCATCAGTCGCCCCTGTGGCGTCCCCGCCCATGATGCCCGCAAGGGACTGCACGCCGTTCTGGTCCGCGATGACGCAGTCTTCGGCGGTTACGGTGCAGTCCTGCCCGTCCAGCGTGCGGAAGGTCTCGCCCTCGCCCCGACACAGGGTCAGCCTGCCCCCCGCGATTTTGTTCGCATCAAACACATGCAGCGGACGGCCAAGGTCAAAGCAGAAATAGTTGGTAATATCGACCAGCGTGGAAATGGAGCGCAGGCCAATACTCTCCAGCCGGTTGCGCAGCCAGTCCGGGCTGGGACCGTTTTTGACGCCCCGAATGGTCCGCCCCAGCACCCACGGGCAGGCCTGATGGTCGGTAATGGCCCATGTTACGGGCGAGGCAAACGTACCGTTCACCGTTTCAGCCAGCCACGGCTGCAGCGTGCCAAGGCCCGCGGCGGCCAGGTCACGCGCAATGCCGCGCACACCCAGCGCATCGCCCCGGTTGGGAGTAATGGCAATGTCGATCACCACATCGTCCAGCCCGGCAAAATCGGGGTAGGACTGGCCGGGCAATGTGTCGGCCGGCAGTTCGGCAATGCCGCTGGTTTCCTCCCCCAGCCCCAGTTCACGCAGGGAGCACAGCATGCCTCCGCTCAGCTCACCCCGGACCTTGCCCGCCTTGATGGTCACATCCAGCCCCGGCACGTAAGCTCCGGGGGGCGCAAAGATAACCGCCAGGTCCTTGCGGGCATTGGGCGCGCCACACACGACCTGCACGTCTGAAAAACCCGGACCCGCATCCACGCGGCAAACCTGCAGGCGGTCCGCGTTGGGGTGGGGCTGGGCGTCCAGAATACGGGCGGTCAGGAAGGGTTCGAGGGCCGCACCCTTGTTCTCGACACTTTCCACCTCCAGGCCGATCTGGTTGAGCATGGCGCAGATTTCGGCCAGCGTTGCCTGGGTTTCCAGGTGGTCATACAGCCATGACAGCGTGAATTTCATACTCTCACACCCCTTCGTGCAGCAGTGCGGGTGCGAGCGGGTCTGCCCCGTAATGTCGCAGCCAGCGGATATCGCTTTCATAGAACGAGCGCAGGTCGGGAATACCGTTCTTCAGCATTGCCAGACGCTCGACCCCCATACCAAAGGCAAAACCCTGCCACACACTGGGGTCCAGCCCACAGTTGGCCAGAACGCGGGCATGGACCATGCCTGCCCCCAGCACTTCCAGCCAGTCTTCGCCTGCGCCAATTTCGCCCGTTTTGCGCGACCAGCCGATATCGACCTCCAAGGAGGGTTCGGTGAACGGGAAATAGGAGGAACGAAAACGCACAGGCAATGATGGCTTACCAAAGAACGCGCGCAAAAACTCGATCAGGCAGCCCTTGAGGTGCCCAAGAGTAATCCCCTGCCCCACCACCAGGCCTTCGCACTGGTGGAACATGGGGGAATGTGTTGCGTCATGGTCGGCGCGGTAGGTACGACCGGGGGCAATAATGCGGATGGGGGGCTTTTGGCCCAGCATGGTTCGGATCTGCACGCCCGAAGTCTGGGTACGCAGCACACGGGTAACATCCAGCCCCGGAGCGGGAGGGAGGTAGAACGTGTAGTGGTCGGTTCTGGCGGGGTGGTGGTCTTGCGTGTTCAGGGCCGAGAAGTTGTGCCAGTCGGTCTCGATATCCGGCCCTTCGGCGACCTGAAAACCCATGACGCCAAAAATAGCCGTCATTTCCTCGATCGTGCGGCTGATCGGGTGAATGTAGCCAACCCCCTCCGCCGGGGGGGGAGCGGTTACATCCAGCTTTTCCGCTATCAGGCGGGCTTGCAGGGCCGCGGCCTCCAGTTCCCGCCCACGGGCTTCCACCGCCTGTGTCAGTTCATCACGCAGGCGGTTGAGGGCAACGCCACGGGCCTTGCGCTCATCGGGCTGCATTTTCCCCAACGCCTTGAGCTGGCCGGTCAGACGGCCGGACTTGCCCAAAGTGCCAACGCGCACGGAATCCCATGCCCGCAGGTCTGTCGCACCTGCCAATTCCGACAGGACGTCCTGCCGAAGAGTTTCTAGATCGTCGCTCATGGAACCCCGCGCTGAGGAAAAAATGCTACCGGGCGAATACCGTCTCCCACGAAGGGAGAAAAGCCCCCTGGGCCAGAAACCATCCGCCAAAAAGCAAAAAGGCCGCCCGGTAATGGACGGCCTTCTTGTTAACCGGAACTGCCAAAACCGGCAATCAGGCTGCCAGGGCGGCCTGTGCCTTTTTAACGATTTCGGCAAAGGTTGCTGCGTCATCAAATGCGATGGCGGCCAGAACCTTGCGGTCGATTTCGATCCCTGCCTTGTCCAGGCCGTTGATGAAACGGCTGTAGGTCAGGCCATGTTCACGCACGGCTGCGTTGATACGCTGGATCCACAGAGCGCGGAATTCACGCTTCTTGTTGCGGCGATCGCGGTATGCGTACTGGAGCGCCTTTTCAACGCGTTCCAGGGCAATACGGTAGTTGGTGGAAGACCGGCCGCGGTAACCCTTGGACAGTTCCAGAACTTTTTTGTGGCGTGCGAGTGTGGTTACACCGCGTTTGACACGTGCCATATCTCAGATGCTCCTTACAGCCCGTAGGGGGCCCACTGCTTAACCGTACGGCCGTCCTGCGGCTGAAGAACCTGCGTGCCGCGAGCGGAACGCTTCATCTTCTGTGTACGCTTGATCATGCCGTGACGCTTGCCGCTCGGACCGGAGAGCACCTTGCCGGTCGCGGTGATTTTAAACCGCTTCTTGACCGACGATTTGGTCTTCATTTTGGGCATTTCTTTACTCCTGAACTACGCTGGACATAACCACCACACCCCCAGAAGGGTACGGTGGCCTCTGCACGGCCGGGCATGCCCCACAGGCCCGGTCGCGTGCGCGGATGGGCTTCCTTAGAAGAAAGGCGCTCCGCTTTCAAGCCTTACCTTGCAATAATTATGCAACACACGCCCGCCCCGATTCTTCGACCGGTCGGATTCCTTGCCCGCATATTCCGCCCCAACACGCCTTACTTTATACGGCAACGCCACCTCCCGCCCGAAGAAAACGCATGCCGCTCATGCAAATCTTTACTTGCCTGTATATGGCAGGATATAGACAATAACCAAATAATGCCGTTTTTTGTAATATTCTTGCGATATATATAAATCATATACACTTAGTCGTGTAATAACACGGCTTCTATGCGTTTATCTGCGATACAAATCCAGATAAGACTGGTCCTAATCAACGACAGACCGCAGATGCTGTTCCTCTGGCTGTGTTGGGCGGACTTGATCCATCTGCCCGCCAGACGGGACGTTTACACATAAGGTGGGGATAGAGTGATCAAACGTCTATTAGCAGGAGCGGCCGCCATTGGCGCCATAGGTGGGCTGGGTTTTCTTTACTACGCATGGTACCCACCCATTGAGCCGGTAGAACCTCCCGACCGTGGCAGTTTTTCCGCCGAGCAGATCGAGCGTGGCCGCATTGTGGCCGCCGAGGGATACTGCGCGGAATGTCACACCCGGACCGACCTGGGGGGCGGGCCGGAACTGGCGGGCGACTACAGAATGGATACGCCCTTCGGGGCCATCTATTCCTCCAACATCACGCCAGATACCGAAACAGGCATCGGCAACTGGTCGGAAGAAGCCTTCCAGCGCACCATGCACCTGGGTGTTTCGCGCAAGGGCGTACACCTGATCCCCGCCTTCCCGTTCGACCATTTCACCAAAATGACCGAGCAGGACGTATCCGACCTGTACGCCTACCTTATGACGCGCCCTGCCGTGCATATGACGCGCCGCCCCAACGAGCTGCCCTTCCCGCTCAGCCTGCGCCTGCTGCAGGCGGGGTGGAAGCTGCTCTACTTTACCCCCGGCGTGTACAAGCCCGACCCACGCCATGACGCGCTGTGGAACCGTGGGGCCTACCTGTCCGAAGGCAATGCCCACTGTGGTGCGTGCCACACTCCGCGTGACTTCATGGGCGCGGAAAAAAAG
>CALCDN010000057.1 GCA_937900755.1 uncultured Acetobacter sp.
GATTTGAACCGCCGACCAAGGGATTATGATTCCCCTGCTCTACCACTGAGCTACGCCGCCATTGGTTGGTGGCGGTTATGTATCTGTTCCAAAGGGGAGCGTCAATCCATCTTGTCGGTTTTTTTTAAAAAACTGATTGGTTGGAAGGAATTGGCTTACTGCTCCAGGTTGCCCGCGCCAAAAATGTAGTTGCTGACCTGCTGTTCAAGGCTTGAGGGTTCAAGCGTATGGGTCATGACCTGGCCGGACTGGGCGAGGGTTGTGGCTTTGCCCGGCTCGATCATCAGCGCGTTGTCGGAGGAGAGGGTGCTGCTGCCAATGGTGAGCATGCTGTCTGTTGGCAGGTGGAGCGCTCCATCAAGCCGGAAGCGGACAATGGCCATTTGCGATGCGGGGTCCAGGATTATGGAGGAAACGCGACCAACCTTGACCCCGGCGATATTCACATCCGCTCCGCGCGCAAGGCCATTGGCCGAGACAAAGCGGGCCGAAAGTTCGTAGGATGTCTTGCCCGGTGTTTTCTGGGTATCGTTGGCGTACACACCAAATCCGGTTGCCGCAGCCAGAACCAGAGTGCTGCAAATAATCGCGCCTATGTGGTTTTGTCGGCTCATGGTCGGCTTCGGCCCCTTGTTACAAATGTGTGCTTGCGCAAAAAAGTTAAACAGGACGAAATCCTTGCAGCACTTAGGCGCATGGTGCAAGGACAGCAGTCAGATATCAGCCAGTTTGGAACCCTAAACGTACATGTCCCTTTTTCAGGCACTTATCATGGCGCTGCTCCAGGGCGCTACAGAGCTTTTTCCTGTCAGCAGCCTTGGGCACGCCGTTGTCCTGCCATCTTTGCTGCATTGGTCCTATGACCTGCATGCTCCTACGTTTTTGCCGTTTCTGGTCATGTTGCACATGGGGACGTCTGTCGCGCTGCTGATTTTTTTCTGGCAGGACTGGCTGGCCCTGGGCAAGGGGGCATTTGGGGTGTTTGGGCACCGCATCCAGTTGGAAAGCCTGCATATTCTTTGGCTGCTCTGCCTTGCCACCGTGCCGGCTGTTCTTATTGGCGGCCTGTTTGAACACTGGCTGCGCAATGTGTTTGGTTCCGCATCTTCGGCTGCCGTGTTTTTGTTCTTAAACGGTGTTCTCCTGCTGGTGGTTGAAAGGCTACGCGGCAGCGTGGTTCGCAAGGATGTCCGGTATCTGGCCAGCCTGACCTCGCGGGATGCGCTGTTTATTGGTTTTTTTCAGTGTTTTGCCTTTTTTCCCGGCCTTTCACGCTCAGGGGCCACAATCTGCGCGGGCCTGTTGCGTGGGTTGCACCATGATGCCGCGGCACGGTTTTCGTTTCTCATGGCCCAGCCGGTCATTATTGCGGCCACCGTGCGCGAGGCGTTTAAAATGCGCCATACGCCCATTGATCCGGCCCAGATGCACCTGGCGTTGCTGGCAGCGGTTGTATCCGGGGTGACAGCCCTGGCGAGCACCGCCTTTCTTATGCGCTATTTCCGTCGGCACGACAGTTGGGCGCTGTCTCCTTTTGCGTGGTATTGCATGGTGGTTGGAGGATCCGCGTTTTTGATGTTCCACTTCGCGGGGTAAGTGGTGGACACGATGAAGCGCGTGCGCGCCCCCCAACTCCGCAAGAGCCTTGCCAGGATAGAGCTTGAAAATGGGCGACAGCGCCTGAAAAAGACCCTGGGACCAGTGCAGTTGACCATGCTGGGTGTGGGGTCAACCATTGGTGCGGGCATTTATGTCATGACCGGCACGGCGGCGGCCAACTATGCCGGGCCGTCCATTTTGCTGTCTTTTGTCGTTGCCGGGATTGCCTGCCTTTTTACCGCCCTGTCCTATGCGGAACTGGCCTCCGTCATGCCTGTGTCCGGCTCGGCCTATACCTACGCCTATGTCTCCATGGGAGAGGGGTGGGCATGGGCTGTTGGCTGGCTGCTTTTGATGGAATACGGGATTTCCTGCGCCGGGGTGGCTGCTGGTTTTTCCGGCTATGCGGCCAGCTTGCTGGAAGACCTGGGGGTGCATGTTCCGTCCGCTTTGCACACCACGACCCTGAACGTCCTCCACCAAGGAGCCAACAGGCAGATTGTGGGCCACTGGCAAGGTGACCTGCTGGGTGCCCTGTCCATTCTGGTTGTCACGTCCTTGCTGATTGTTGGGGTGCGTGAATCATTTAAAATCAATGCACTGATTGTTTTTCTTAAAGTTGGTGTTCTGGCGGTTTTTGTTGCCCTGGGTGTTTGGCAACTGCATCCGGCCTATTGGGCCCCCTTTATTCCTGCGTACCAGGGCGGGTTCCGGTATGGCATTCCCGGCATTTTTCGGGGGGCGTCGGTTATCTTTTTTGCCTATGTCGGGTTCGAGGCGGTTTCCACCGCTGCGGCCGAGGCCAAAAATCCCAAGCGGGACGTGCCGGTGGGTATTGTCCTGTCGCTGGCGATCTGCACGGGAGTGTACATGGTGGTGGCCGCAGTGCTGATTGGTGTTGTGCCGTGGCGCTTGCTGGATGTGGCGGACCCGCTGGCCATTGCGGTTAACGCCATGCATCAGCCGTGGCTGGCCCTGTTTGTAAAGATCGGTGCAGTGGTGGGGTTGTGCTCGGTGCTGATGGGGCTGCTCTATGCCCAGAGCCGCATCTTTTTTGCCATGGCGGAAGATGGTCTGCTGTTTTCCATTTTTTCCCGCCTGCATGGGCGGTACCACACGCCCTGGATCGGCAGTATCCTGCTCGGGGCCGTGGTGGCCTTGGCGACCGCCATGCTCCCCATTGATATTATTGGTGATCTGGTCAGCCTGGGTACGGCAACGGCGTTTGGCATTGTGTGCTTTACCGTCATATGGATGCGCAACACGGCACCCGAATATGAGCGCGCCTTTGCCGTGCCGTTTGGCGGCTTTGTGCTGCGGGGTGTGTGGATTGGTTACGTGCCAGTGCTTGGCATGGTGTTCTGCGGCATGATGGTTGCCCCATTATGCTGGGACATGGTTCTGGCGTTTATGGCCGGGGACCCTGTGCCGGTGGCTATCCTGGCTGGTTATGCGCTGTGTGGGTGGAGTTGTTACCGCTTTTATGGCCGGCATCACTCCCGCCTGGGGCGGGAGCAGCGGGCGGGTCTGGTGGCTGGCCCGCTCAGTCATTGAGCGGGTAGGACGCCAGCAGTTTTTTTTGTTCACGCCACAGGCGTAATCCGTACCACAGGTTTGTGGGCTTCCAGCCTGCGGCCTTGTTCTTCGCACCGATGCGGTAGCTCTCGCCGTAATGGTGGAACTGTGCGGCATAGGCCTCGCGCAGGGTGGTTCTAGAATCCCAGATATGAATGGCTTCCGCACCAACGCCATTGATTTCTATGATTTCAAAATTTTCGCCACGCGCCAGGTCTTCCACGCAGCAGAATTTAAGATCAATGCGCCCGAAATAAAAATCGGGGATGTCCTGCATGATCCGGTCAATCTTTTGCGTAAGCTCTGGTGTAATGTCGGGGATGCCGTTGCGAAAAACCGCCCCCTTGCAATGATTGCCAGCAAAAACCAGGTCCAGCCTCTCGCCCCTGGCGGGAATGGTATGCAGGCAGTGTTGCAGGCGCGGCGTGTAAATATGCAGCACCTTGCTGGTACGGACATCCTGCCTGAGCAGTTCCAGAACCGTGTCCACCCCGTTGCCGGTCAGGAATGGGATGTCCTTGTATGTCAGGGATGTCAGGCGGCCCATCGGCTCGTCGGGGTGACGAATATAGAATAACCCAGCCTCGTGTGGCCATGTGATCAGCTTTTGAACGACAAGGTCGACATTGCGGGGGAATGAGGCGCAGACTTGCTCCAGATCATTTGGGGTATGGACCAGTTTGACCCCCGTGCCGTTGCACCCGATATCCGGCTTGACCACCACGGGAAACGCCAGGTCCATGGACCGCATGGCCTGTGTGGCTACCGCCAGATCATCCTGGCCGGTTGTGAACGTGGCGTATGGCGCAATCCACTGGGCTGCATAGGGCCCGGCCATGTCCAGCAGGTCGCTTTTCCTTTCTCCGCACAGCCCACCTGTGGTTATGCGGGGGTTGGCGGCCGTGGGCAGGGTCACGTCCCTATAGCGCAGGCCCAGCAGAATCCAGTAGGCCACAACGGGTGTATAAAACAGCCAGCGTGGCCAGAATTCAAACAGGGAGAGTGGGTTGGGCTGTTTGTCGTGCTGGGGAGTGGGGGGCATGGGCAGGGTCACATCTTGTGTTTT
>CALCDN010000058.1 GCA_937900755.1 uncultured Acetobacter sp.
ACACGGTCCAGTGCGGGAAAACGGCCCAGTGTGGGAATCGGTGACGCGCTGTTCTTGTTTTTAGAGCTGTCCATGCGATTGTTTCCATCTTCTTTTAGCGGGAAACGGCACAGAACTGCCCTTTAAAGGCAGGATGCACCGCCCCCCGGCGTGCCTTACATCGCGTTAACATGCCGACAGACATCGCGAACCAATGGGGTTTGGTTTAATGTTTTGTGAAAGAACGCAAGCATGGAAACAAAAGTCACTCCCGATTGTGGCCTTTTTGCAACAGGGGTCGAAAAAGACTTGAGCTTGACAAACGAGGCCACCTATATGCAGGCGAATACCTCATGCACGCGTGGCAATACCTGTTTCCCGCCTGTTGCTCCCTCGAACAGTCCACTGGTGGAGTAGCAGGCCAACCCGGCAGCAGGTCTGGTCGCGCGCTTGAATAGACATACTCAATACTGACTTGTCTTACTACCAGTCACGATACGGGCGTTCAGTTGATGCGCCAAAGCGGGGGTTTATGGCCGTACCGATAATGCAGGCCGTCAGGGTCGGCAGTTACGTTGTCAAACAGCATATTACGGGGCGCAAGCGCTATCCGCTGGTGCTCATGCTTGAGCCGCTTTTTCGCTGCAACCTGGCCTGTGCAGGCTGCGGAAAAATCGATTACCCGGCGGCTATCCTTAACCAGCGCATGACCGTGCAGGAATGTCTGGATGCGGATGCCGAAGCAGGGGCGCCAGTCATTGCCGTGGCAGGCGGGGAACCGCTGCTGCACAAGGAAATGCCCGAAATCATCCAGGGCCTGATCGCGCGCAAGAAGTACGTCTATCTGTGCACGAATGCCCTGCTGCTTGAAAAGAAGATGGATGACTACGAGCCATCTCCCTTCTTCTCATGGGATGTGCATCTGGATGGCGACAGGACCATGCATGATGCCTCCGTCTGCCAGGACGGGGTGTACGAGCGGGCGGTTGCGGCCATTAAAAAGGCCAAGGCGCGCGGCTTTCGCGTGTCCATCAACTGCACCGTGTTCGACGGGGCCGACCCCCAGCGCATGGCCAACTTCTTTGATGAAGTGATGGCCATGGGCGTGGACGGGATCATGACCGCGCCGGGCTATGCCTATGAGCGGGCCCCCGATCAGGCGCACTTCCTCAACCGGCAGAAAACCAAGCAGCTCTTCCGTGACGTGTTCCGTCTGGGCAAGGGCAAGAAGTGGCGGTTTACGCAGTCCCCGCTCTTCCTCAATTTTCTTGCTGGCAACGAGCAGTACCACTGCACGCCGTGGGGCAAGCCCCTGCGCAACGTGTTTGGCTGGCAGCGCCCGTGCTACCTGCTGGGCGAAGGCTACGCCAAGTCCTTCCGTGAGCTGATGGACGACACCAAGTGGGATGACTACGGCACCGGCAACTACGAAAAATGCGCCGACTGCATGGTGCACTCCGGCTATGAATCCACCGCCGTCATGGATGCCGTCCGCCGCCCCTGGCATATTGCCAAGGTCGCGCTGATGGGGCCTGAAACCGAAAAGCCGATGGCGCCGGAAATCTCGCTGGCCAACCAGCGCCCCGCCCAGTACGTCTTTTCCAAACAGGTGGAAGAGCAGATGGACGCCATTGCCGCGCGCAAGCCCGCCAAGGCCCCGCGTGTTAAGGTCGTGCGTACCGAAGGTGCGAATGACGAGGCCCCCAAGGCCGCCACACCAGCGGAAAGCACTGCCGCGGACTGATCCGCATCCTGTGCGAATCGGTTGAGTGTGACAAGGAACGGCTCCCTCGGGAGCCGTTTTTTTGTACCTGCCGCAAAAAGAATACCGATTTGGTCCGCTTTATACGATGGGCAGGCATACATTTCCCGCATGGACATGGCCGGTAGGGAGGGTCGCATGTTCGGCGCTGGTCTCGCGCCGGATCATCCCCTATCGTGCGTGCGGGGCTTTTGTTGCGCAGGGCCCGCTACAGCAAAAGGCGTGTTGGTTTTACCCATGGCACTTTCCATTCTCGTTATCTTCTTTCTCGTTTTCCTCAACGCCGTGTTCGCCATGGGCGAACTGGCCCTTATTTCCGTGCGCAAGCCGCGTCTGGCGCAGTTGCAGGAAAGTGGCGTGCGCGGTGCCGACCGGGCCATGCGGCTGGCTGAGGACCCACAGATTTTCCTGCCCACGGTGCAGGTGGGCATGACGCTTGTCTCCATTTTGGAAGGCACGTTTGGCGGGGTGCAGATCGAGGCGCACCTGACCCCCATTCTCGAACAGTTCACCATTCTCAAACCCTTTGCGCCGCAACTTTCCATGGTTGTGGTTGTGGTGTTCATCACCACCATCATGCTGGTTCTGGGCGAGCTGGTGCCCAAGCAGCTTGCCCTGCGCGAGCCCGAAAAAATGGCCGCCCGTCTGGCCATGCCGCTGGAACTGCTGGCCCGTGTGACCGGCCCCGTGGTCATGCTTTTGCGCGCCTCCTCCAACATGGTGCTGCGCCTGATGGGGGCGAGTGATGCGGTCAACCAGAACCTGACGGAAGAGGAACTCAAGGCCTACATCGCCGAGGGTGCGCGTCTGGGTGTGCTGGAGCATGAGGAGCGCAGCATGATCGAGCGGCTCCTGCGGCTGGCGGACCGGCCCGTGCGCGCGATAATGACCCCAAGGAACGAACTGTGCTGGATAGACCGCCATGCCGGGCGCGAGGCGCTGGTGCAGGTGCTCAAGCACACAAGCTATGCCCGCATTGTGGTGTGCGAGGGCGGAGTGGACAACCCGGTCGGCGTTATTCTGGCCAAGGACATGCTGGACCGGGTGCTTGAGGGCATGCCCGTGTCGATCGAGGCGGGCATGCGCCCCATGGTGGTGGTGCCAGACAGCATTTCCGCACTGGACATGCTTGAGCGCATGCGCAGCATCAGCCTGGGCATGGCCTTTGTGCTGGACGAATACGGCGCGTTTGAAGGGGTGGTCACCCCGGCCGACCTGTTTGACGCCATTGTTGGCGAGACCTCGCACGAGCAGCCCCAGTCCAGCCACCATGCCGCCCACATTCCCGCCCCCGATGCGGTGATCGCCCTTGAGGGCACGGCCTCGGTGGATGAGATCAAGGACATGCTGGGCCTGCGCTCGCTCCCGGAGGAGGGCAGTTACCACACGCTGGGCGGCCTGCTGCTGGCCCTGTTGCGGCGTGTGCCCGCCACGGGGGACAAGGTGGCCTATGATGGCTGGCTGTTTGAAGTGCTGGAAGTGGAGGGCCGCCGTGTGGCCCGCGTGCGGGCCAGCCGTCAGGCGCTGGCCGAGAACTGAAAAGGGCGTCCCTGCCCGCCATGGAACGGGTAGGGACAAAGCAGGGACCGGCACGCAAGGACTGATCCATGCAGGCCAACGCGATAAAGATAAAAGGGTTGAGAGTACAACAAAGGGGCGCAGACCAATGTCTGCGCCCCTTTGTTGTGGAAACTGGTGTGTATGTCAGGCGGGCCAGACATCCTGTGCCCTGTTGCCCGCGCCCTTGCGCTGCTGGGCGTATTGGGGGGGCTGCGTGCGTTAGTGCAGGGTGCTGGCCAGGGCGGTTTCATCCGCGAAGTCGGGCCATGTGCCGTGCGCCAGAGCGCTCAGGGAGGGGGCTGGCAGCTTCATTTTGGCGGCGTAGCGCCACAGGTAGGTCAGGGTCCGGTGGACGTAGTTCCGGGTTTCCTGGTTTGGCAGCAGTTCCATGAACAGGAGAGGGTCGTCCGAGGAGGCCGCCAGGTTTTCCCAGTGCGCCAGGGCGTTGGGGCCTGCGTTGTAGCTGGCCAGGAGGCGAATGATGTCCCCCCCACGGGCTTCGGTGTGGTTGGCCTGCTGGGTCCGTTTGGCCAGGTACTGCACATAACGCTGCCCGATTTCGAGGTTGAGGCTGGGGTCGTGCAGGGCCGATGCCGAGTGCTCGAAGCGGTGGTTGGGGTTGGAGGTGGATGCGCTGGTGACAAAATCGGCCGTTATGGGGCGGATCTGCATGAGCCCATGCGCGCCAGCACCGGATACGGCATGTGCGTCAAAGTTGGATTCCACACGGGCCAGCGCATAAACCAGCGCGGGGTCCATGGTAAAGCCGTTGCGTGGGCGTAGCTGGGGCAGGGGGGCATCGTCCATGTTCTGCGCGGTGGTGGCCTGGCTTTGCAGGGACTCCTCCATCTCGCGCGCAAGGTCATGCAGCCCGGCTGCTCCGGCGACCAGCTGGAAGGCGCGCGCCAGGGTGACGTCATGCAGTCCGGGCCATGCGCGGCGCATGGTGTTTTCGGCCATGTCCGGCTCCCCGACCTGGAGCAGGGCGAACACGCGGCGGCCGACTTCGGTACTGCCCACGGCTTCAATATCAATTTCGGTCAGCACCGGGGCGGAAGCGGTGCCCTGGCTGGTGCTCCCCGCACTTTCCAGCGGGGCAAAGCTTGCAAGGCCGTGGCGTTCGCTCAGCTTGTGGGGGGTGTTCCCGTTACGCAGCATGGTGTTTGCCAAAAGCCCGTAGAACGTGCGGGGGAAGGTGGCGGCATGCTGGAGCCATAGGTGCTGGCTACGGGGATTATTGGTTTTTTCGTACGTGCGGGCGGCCCAGAAGGCGTTTGCGGCCCGCAGTTCCGGCGTGGCGCGTGGTGCGTGGGAGCCGTGTTCAAAAAACGCGGTGGCCTCGCTGTAGGCCTGCTTCTGCCACAGGGCCAGCCCGGCAACATAGCCCGCCAGCGCGTTGCGCCCGTGGGATACGCTGTTTGCGGTCCGGCTTATATCCAGCGCCAGGTCGGTCTCGCCCGCTGCCAGCATGGCCTGTGCCGTTTCGGCCTGTAGCTGGGCCGCGTAGGCGGGGGTCATGCCCGGCGTCACGCTGATCAGGTGCAGGGCGCTGTGCACGCCTTTAAGGCCCCAGGTCGTGCGTTCACGCAGTGTGCGGTCCAGCATGGGGTTGCGTGTGAACTCCTGCATCGGCCCCGCGGCAAGGGCTGCGCTGTCTCTTATACACATCTCCGAGCCCACGAGACACTGC